>JBEHYB010000012.1:0-34852 GCA_048498395.1 Pseudomonadota bacterium | reverse complement strand
CTGGCCTTCCATTTCGGCGGACTGTATGGGATCGCGATAGGCGCGACGACCATGTTGTCCTTGGCCGGTATGGTTGTAGCGCTCGACGCTTTCGGCCCTGTAACCGATAACGCAGGCGGTATCGCCGAGATGGCAGGCCTTCCGAAGGAAGTCCGCGTCACGACAGATGCGCTCGATGCCGTCGGCAACACGACAAAAGCGGTGACCAAAGGATATGCGATCGGTTCTGCCGGTCTTGCATCGCTGGTTCTGTTTGCGGCCTATACGGAAGAAATCAAACACTACTTCCCGAAAATCGGCGAAGTGACATTCGCGTTGCAAAACCCGTTTGTTGTGATTGGTCTTTTCATCGGCGGTATGCTGCCGTTCCTGTTCAGCGCAATGTCGATGACCGCTGTCGGTCGCGCCGCGTCCAGCGTCGTGCTCGAAGTCCGTCGCCAGTTCCGCGAAATTCCGGGCATTATGGCCGGAAGCGCGAAGCCTGAATATGGCACAGCCGTCGATCTGCTGACCAAAGCTGCGATCAAGGAAATGGTGGTTCCATCACTTCTGCCGGTTGCAGCTCCGGTCGTGCTGTTCGCGCTCGTCTATAAAATCGGTGGTGTGCTGGGTGCGTTCCAGACGCTCGGCGGTTTGCTGATGGGCACGATCGTCACAGGCATTTTCGTCGCGATCTCCATGACCTCCGGTGGCGGCGCATGGGATAACGCGAAGAAATATATCGAGGAAGGTCATCACGGCGGCAAGGGTTCCGACGCTCACAAGGCAGCCGTGACCGGTGACACTGTCGGCGATCCGTACAAGGATACCGCAGGTCCTGCCGTTAACCCGCTGATCAAAATCGCGAACATCGTGGCCATTATCCTGGTCGCTATCGTCGCGAAATTTATCGCAGGCTAAAAACAACACACTTTAAAGAAAACCCCGCTCAAAAGGCGGGGTTTTTTATTGTCCTCTGTCATGCTATAAATCTGCCATGACAGAATTCCGCGGAAAGATTTATGACACTGTTCTGGATACGATAGGCGCGACACCGCTTGTGCGTGTTCCACGTATCTCCAAAGAGGAGGGACTGGTTGCCGACCTTGTCCTGAAACTTGAATTTTTCAACCCGCTATCATCCGTCAAGGATCGTATCGGTCTCGCAATGGTTGAGGTCGCTGAGGCTGCCGGGAAAATATCACCTGACAAAACGACGATTGTCGAGCCGACCTCCGGCAATACCGGTATCGCGCTTGCCATGGCGGCCGCAAGCAAAGGCTATAAACTTATTCTAACCATGCCCGAGAGCATGTCGATCGAGCGCCGCAAGATGCTGGCCTTTCTCGGTGCAGAAGTCGTGCTCACGCCGAAAGAGCTCGGCATGAAAGGGGCTATCCAGAAGGCTGAAGAGATCGCGACGGCAACGCCACATTCCTTTATCCCCGGGCAATTCGATAACCTTGCCAATCCTGAAATTCACCGCCTGACAACAGCGGAGGAAATCTGGAATGATACGAACGGCAAAGCCGATATCCTGATATCGGGTGTCGGCACCGGCGGCACATTGACCGGCGTATCGCAGTTTATCAAAGGCCGTAAGCCAGAATTTAAAACGATTGCTGTCGAGCCGTCGGCTTCACCGGTATTATCAGGCGGCGCGCCGAGCCCGCATAAGATTCAGGGATTGGGTGCAGGATTTGTTCCAAGCATTCTCGACACCAAACTGATCGATGAGATTATCCAGATCGACAATGAAGTCGCTTTTGAATATTCGCGCAGGCTTGCGAAGGCCGAAGGCATTGCGGGCGGGATTTCAGCAGGTGCCGCGCTCGCCGCCGGTATTCAGATTGCAAAACGCGCCGAGAACAAGGGCAAGCTGATCGTCGTGATTATCCCGGACTTCGCCGAGAGATATCTTTCAACCGGGCTGTTTGAAGAAATTCAATAAAGAGAGTTAGATATTCTCTAAACTTTTCATTGCGCTTTTAGCTTTTTTTGGACAGCCATAGTTCTGGTTTGGTTGGCACGCAGTAATCCTTCTCTCTGTTTAAACAGGAAGTAATAAAATCCCATAAATATGTCAAATTTTGTATAATTTGATTCCCTAAAAGGGTTAATAAGGTTAGAAAGACCTCATGTTCGACCTTATAAAATCAATCCAGTCCCGCGATCCGGCAAAACCGACGACTTTCGAAGTCATTCTAGCCTATCCGGGATTTCACATTCTGGGCTTTCACGCACTCGCGTCCTTTTTATGGCGTTATAACCTGCGCGCGCTCGGTCGCTTCGTATCCTATTTCGGCAGGTTCGTGACGGGCATTGAAATTCACCCCGAAGCGAAGATCGGCAAAAATCTTTTTATCGATCACGGCACGGGCACAGTCATCGGCCAGACGGCAATCATCGGCGATAATGTAACTCTCTATCAAAACGTAACGCTTGGCGGTCGCGGTCCATGGGAAAGCGGCAAGCGCCATCCGACGCTTAAGGATAATGTGATGGTTGGCTCCGGCGCGGTTGTGCTGGGCGATATCACCATTGGCAAGAATGCGCGGATCGGCTCCAACGCTATCGTTGTCAAGGATATGCCCGATGATGCCACCGCGGTTTCGGATGCTGCGCGTATTACTAAGATCGAAGTAAAAGAATGCTCATATGGCATTCCGTTTGGTGATCTGTAGAAATGTCAGAAATTTTAACGATAGAGTCGATCGGCCCGAAGGGTGACGGTATTGCAACGCTTGACGGTCGCACGGTTTATATCGCGCGCGGTGTGACTGGCGACAAGGTAAAAGTAGAGATCAAGGAAAACAGTGACGGGCTTCTGCGCGGCAGAATTCTTGAATTGGTGTCTGGGAGTGCCGAGCGCATAACGCCGCCCTGCCAATATTACGATACATGCGGTGGCTGCCAGATCCAGCATATCAATGAGCGTTCTTACAGGGACTGGAAAATTTCCGGGATCAAAATGCCTTTAGCGCGCGCGGGTGTTGAGCCCGAAGTCTGGGGCGAGCCGGTCTTTATTCCGAACGCCACACGCCGCCGCGCGACGCTTGAGGCTTTCAAGGAAAGCAAGGATATAACGCTTGGTTTTCATCAGCTGAAATCTCACGAGGTTCAGCAGATCGATCATTGCCTGCTGCTGACCCCGGCGCTCAATCACCTGATCGAGAATATGAAACCGTTTCTGGTACGTTTCCTGAAGGAGCAAACCCCGACCGATATCCAGATACAGGAAATCGATGGCGCGGTTGAGATGGTTATCATTGGCCCGCTAAGCCGCAGCGGCGAAGCCGATGTCACGCAACGCAAGATCATTGCCGAGATGTGCGAAACGCTGAATATCGCCCGCGTCGGCTGGCAGCCGCGCGACTTCGCGCCGATCGAGCCTGTGATCTCTATCGCGCCCGTGACCAAAAAATACGGTGATATGGTCGTCGATATCTCGATGGGATCGTTCCTGCAGCCGAGTGCCGAAGGTGAGGCGGCGCTTGGGTCGCTCGTCATGGAAGGGATGCCACGCAAGAAGAAGCAGAAGATCGCCGACCTGTTTTCAGGCTGCGGGACTTTTACGGGACCTGCGCTAAAAATGGGCACTGTGCACGCGGTCGAGGAAAATCAGGATGCAATTACGGCGCTGCAGACGGGTGCGCGCCGCGTGCCGGGCCTGACATCCGAGAAAAGAAATCTGGACGCTGAGCCACTGACGGTGCGTGAACTGAAAAACTACGACGTGGTTATTCTCGATCCGCCGCGCGCAGGCGCGTCTGCTCAATGTGAGAAACTGGCCAAATCTACGGTGCAGACAGTGATCGCGGTTTCGTGCAACCCGGCGACTTTTGCGCGCGATGCAAAGATCCTGATCGATGGCGGTTATAAATTCAAGAAACTGACGGCGGTCGACCAGTTCGTCTGGTCAACCCATGCGGAAGTCGTTGGTATCTTCAAACGCGATTAACGATTGCCGCCGCCGAGCGTGCCGGTACCCGCAGTCGTCGCGGAGTTGGTCGTGTCCTGCTTGTTGAACTTGCCAAGGTTGCCAAGCATCTGTTGCATGAAAGTGAAATCATTTCCTGATGTCGGTGTCTGGCGCTGAACGATCGGCACGTCCTGACGGCCGTCGCGGCGTTCGACAACCGAATTGACAAGCCCGTCCTGTGCGAAAGTAACGACGACGATTTTTTCCTGTGTGACTTTAGGATCGAAAATCCCGACCTTCTCGGTTTTCTGCCCGAGATAGTACCATGTATTGTCATCGAAAGGCGCGATTGCCGTCGGCGAACCGATCTTGCGGATGACTTCGTCGCGATTGTCCTGTCCGGCAACGACCTGCTTCATATCATATTCATCGAGCAGATTGCCGCGATTGGCGGAAACGGGGGTGCAGGCAGCAAGGCCAGCGATACAAATCAGGACGGCGAGGGTGTTTTTCATGGGGTAAAGCCTATGAAAAAACGCGGGAGAACTCAATAGTCTTGGAATTGGGAAGCTTATTTGTTAAGTGTTTTCCCATGTTCTTTTTTCCCCTGACCCCAAAAGGTCGTGCAATTCGCAAAGTTGCCAAGAAACTCTATGCCCAGGCCGTAGAGCGAGGCCGTGAACCCGTATTTTATGAATCACTGTCAGTGCCGGATACGCTCGACGGTCGTTTCGAGATGATCTCGCTTCATACCGGGCTTATTATCAACCGTATCCGCTATGAAGGTAAGGCCGGTCATCGTCTGGCCCAGTCCATTTTCGACGAAATGTTTTTGAACATGGAGATCTCCTGCCGTCAGGTTGGCATCGGCGACCTGAGTGTGCCCAAACATATCAAGCGTATGATGAAAGCCTTGCAGGGCAGGGCGCTGACTTATGATGTCGCCGCAGGCAACAATGCATTGCCCGAAGCCCTGGCAAAAAATCTGTATGCGACGGTCGCGACACCAGGCGCGCCTGTACTGAATGTCATGAGCGATTATATACTTGCCGCGCGCACGGCGCTGGAAAACCAGAAATTCGAAGATCTGTCACAAGGCATTATAAGCTTCCCGGCACTGCCTTCCGCACATGGAGGTCTCAATGTCGATGTCAGTAAAGTCGCCTGAGTCTGAATGGTCTGTCATCGTCAGGGTGGATGATGTGCCGAGCAATGGCAAGGCGATGGAGCTTGCTCCAAATCAGGGCGAGAAAAAGGCGCTTGCCGGGCGCTTGAATATCCTCGAGCTTCAGGAGCTCAAGGCCAAGGTTCAGTTGAACCGTCAGGCCGCGCATATCCTTCACGTCAAGGGCAAGTTCGACGCAAAGATAAAGCAGGCTTGTGTCGTGACGCTTGAGCCAATCGAAACTGTCATCAAGGATGAATTCGAAGCGTGGTTCGCTGATGAAAAGCAGGCGATCTCATTCAAGAAAGCCCAGCACGAAGCCCAGACCAAAAAGGAATTGCTGGATCTGCCTATTCTTGATGAATCTGAAGCGCCCGAGCCGATGGAAAATGGCGAGATCGATGTTGGCGATATCATCGCTCAATTCCTGTCTCTTGCCATTCCACCATATCCGCATAAGGAAGGCATTGAATATGAGAATGTCGAACCGGAAGAACCAAAGCTCGATAAAAACCCGATGAAGGTAAATCCCTTCGCCGCGCTAAAAAACTGGCGGCCTAAGGATTAGGGGCTTGAACCACGAGGGTAGGCGGGGCAGAAGCGTCATTTGAGTGAATAAGGGTACCCGCACCGCAAGCTTGCTCGGTTGCCTTTTTACCCTCTTTTTCTGCATGAATTTCTTTACTGAGCGCATCAATGTGCATACCGCAGACAATGGCGCCACATCCTGCGAAAACGGAGAAAATTTTTGCGGTATTTACCTTCTTTTCTGAATGCGCCTGAAGTGCCCCAAATGCTGTCGTACCTGTCGAGAAGGCAAAAAATGCGATAGTTGTTAATTCAACGGTAGTTTGGTCCATTTTGGGCTCCGTATCTTGTAGTTGATATAAAATAGTAAATTGTTGACATTATGTCAATTAAAATCTATTTACTAATATTCTTGCCTTCCATGGCCGATTCCTATAGAAACTGCCGTCTAAACAAGATTAAAGGTGCCCTATGGCTGTTCCAAAGAAGAAAACATCGAAATCACGCCGCGATATGCGTCGTTCACACCACGCTCTTGAGACCTATAACTGGTCTGAAGACAAGACAACTGGCGAACCGGCTCGCCGTCACCACGTCGACCTGAAAACAGGTATGTACCGTGGCAAACAGGTAATTGACGTTTAAATAACTGAATTATTTCTGGAATAGGGCTGTATAAGATTGCACAGCCCTTTTTCGTTTTCAAATTCTGGGCTTATAATCGCTCCAGTTTTTCCGATCCACAAAAGGCGATTCATTCCTTGAACAAATCTGTAACGATTGCGCTTGATGCCATGGGCGGAGATTTCGGTCCGGAAGTCGTTATTCCGGGGGCCGCGCTTGCGTTAAAGGATTTGCCGGGCGCGAGCTTTATCTTTTTTGGCGACGAACAGAAAATCAAACCATTCCTTGAGAAGCACCCGAACGTCTCGCGGGTCTCTACCATTCATCACACGGACAAAGCCGTATCGGCCAATGAAAAGCCCGGGCAGGCGCTGAGAGCCGGCCGCGACTCCAGCATGCGGCTCGCGATCAATGCCGTATCAGAAGGTCGCGCCGATTGCGTCGTCTCCGGCGGCAATACGGGTGCCTTGATGGCGATGGCGAAGATGGTTCTCAAAATGCTGCCCGGTATTCACCGCCCGGCGATCGCGAGCGTCTTCCCGACGATCAAGGGGCGTACGGTCGTGCTCGATCTCGGTGCCAATCTTGAATGCGATTCAGAAATTCTTGTCCAGTTCGCAGTACTCGGTGCCGTCTATGCACGTATCGTTGAAAATATCCAGGGCCCGACAGTCGGTCTTTTGAACGTCGGCTCCGAAGATATGAAAGGCCATGAGGAAATCCGCTCGGCCGCAGCCGTTCTCAATCAGGTTAAATTTCCTGGCAAATATTATGGTTTTGTCGAAGGTAACGACATTACGCTCGGCACAGTTGATGTCGTCGTGACTGATGGCTTTACAGGCAATGTCGCGCTCAAGGTCGCGGAAGGTGTCGGTAAGCTTGCGAGCTTTGTCCTGAAGGACGCGTTGAAATCCTCGCCGGTCTCGTTCCTTGGTGCCTTGATTGCATCCGGCGCTTTAAAGAAAGTCAAAAACCGCATGGACCCGCGCCTGTATAACGGCGGCATGTTCCTCGGCCTGAACGGTGTCTGTGTAAAAAGTCATGGCGGCATGGATTCAATCGGTTTTGCAAACGCGATCAAAGTTGCCGCCGATCTTGCTATCAACCGTTTCAATACACGCGTTGCCGAAGAGATCCAGCAGGTGATGGACCAGGAATCATTTATCGTGCCGCCTAATTCAAATCCGGCCGAGATCACGAAAGCATCCTGATGATTCGTAGCGTAATTCTCTCGACAGGCTCGTATCTGCCTGACCGCATCCTGACCAATAAAGAGCTGGAAACACTCGTCGATACCACCGATGAATGGATCGTGCAGCGTTCAGGCATTCGCGAGCGTCATATCGCGGCAGCTGACCAGCCGACCAGCGATCTGGCCATTCGCGCTGCAAGGAACGCGCTTGAAGCGTCGGGGCTGAAAGCTTCAGATATCGACGGCGTAATTGTCGCGACCACGACTCCGGACCAGACATTCCCGTCAGTTGCCGTACGCGTACAGACCGCGCTCGACATGAATGCTGGCGGTATCGCGTTCGACGTTCAGGCGGTTTGCACGGGCTTCGTATACGCGCTTGCCGTTGCAGATAATTTCGTACGCCTCGGACAGGTGAGGCGCATTCTCGTGATCGGTGCCGAGAAAATGTCGTCGCTGATCAACTGGGAAGACCGCACGACCTGCGTTTTGTTCGCGGACGGTGCGGGGGCTGTCATTCTCGAAGCCAGCGAAGGCAGGGGCGTGAAAGAAGATCGCGGCATTTTATCGACCCATCTTCATGCCAACGGCGCGCTTTCGGATATTCTCTATACCGATGGAGGGCCTTCGACCACGGGCAAAGCCGGCACGATCGTCATGCATGGCAAAGAGGTTTTCAAACATGCAGTCAACCTGATGGCCGATGTTGTTAAGGAAACGCTTGAACATAACGGCATCGATTCGGGCGAAATTGACTGGCTGGTGCCGCATCAGGCTAATATCCGCATTATCCAGAGTACGGCTGAAAAGCTTAAAATGAGCATGGATCAGGTGGTTTTGACGGTTCAGGACCATGGAAATACCTCTGCAGCCTCGATTCCGCTGGCTCTGGACAGGGCTGTACGCGACGGGCGCATTCAAAAAGGCCAGCTTTTACTGCTCGAGGCACTGGGTGGCGGCCTGACCTGGGGTGCGGCACTGGTCCGGTTCTAAAGAATCCCGGGGACATTAGCAAAACCTGTTAATACTTTGATTTGAATCGCTTTTTCGATGATTGACGCATATCCCGTGAATCGCTAGGCTGGTTATAATTCAACAAACACAGGTAGGCGTATGAGCACAAAAACCATCACGCGGGCAGATCTGGCAGAATCGATCTATCAACAGATCGGCCTGTCACGCAATGAATCTGCGGCACTGGTTGAAACCGTCCTGGACGAAATCGCCAATGCCTTGATCAAAGGCAGCACGGTCAAGATTTCTTCCTTCGGCAGTTTCAGCTTGAGACAAAAAGGCGAGCGGGTAGGCCGCAATCCCAAGACCGGGATTGAAGTTCCGATCACGCCGCGCAAAGTTCTGGTCTTCCGCGCGTCTCACGTGCTCAAGGACCGCATGAACGGTATCACCCCGACAATTTCAGATGAAGATGAGTTCAAATAATGGCTGATGATATCAAACCTGAAAAAGCGAGAAACGCTTTCCGTACAATCAGCGAAGTCGCCGATGATCTGGGCGTTCAGCAACATGTCTTACGTTTCTGGGAAACAAAATTTTCCAGCATCAAGCCGATGAAACGCGGCGGTGGCCGTCGTTATTACCGTCCCGAAGACGTAGCCCTGCTTAAGAAAATCCATCACCTTCTATACTCCGATGGCTATACCATCAAGGGCGTGCAGAAATTGCTGAAAGGTGTCAGTAAATCAGCCGTTCTTCAGGAACAGCGCGCCGAACAGCCGACGCAAGTGCACGGTGTCGCGGCATCTGTCAAAGCCCCGAGCCAGCAGCAGACGGCCCAGCCACAACAACCAGCAGCGCAAGCGCCTAAAGTTGTATTCACTGAAGATCAGAAAGTCGTGCTGCAATCTCTTCTCGACGAACTCGTCGAGATGCGCGAAATGCTGGATGCCGACGATCGTCAGGCCGACGCGGCGTAATCCGAAACTCAAATTCAATAGAGTTAAAAAAACCGGGCAATGCCCGGTTTTTCTTTTTTCTGATTAGTACCAGTTCCAGCTCAGGGTATTTTGCTGGTTCAAATCGACATTGGCGATTGGAAAAGATATCGCACGTTTTTGATAGTCGATTACCTGCGGGAATATATATGAAGACAGGCTTCCGGATTTTGGAACGCATGCACCTGCATCTGTGTCTGTGGCGGATTGGAACCATTCCGGGCAGGTTTTCATATGTTCGTTGTAGCGCGTGGAAGAAACAACATATGCGAGCAGCACATCTCTCTCTGCCGAATTGAGGGGATTAGCTCCCTTACCGTTCAGCGTTTCATGTAGCGCATTGGCGATGATGCAGGCACGTTCTGTATTGGCGACGGCGCAGTTTTGCAGATCGGTTTGATGAGTTGTTGTACTTTCGAAGTTACCATGGCCGCCACCGCCGCCCAGCATATCTGCATACATAAAATTAAAGCTGCCGACACCATTGCTGACACCGGACGGGCCAGTCGCTTTGCCGGTTGCGTAATCATAGCTGAAACTGCGGCTGCCTTGGCCGACAGCATCACCGACATGGATGGTCCATGTGCCGGATGTAACAGGCGGCGCATCCTTGCGTTCGATCTGGGTAAGGGCAGAAAAATCGATATAAATTCTGGTATTGGCGTAAGGGTAGGCACCGTCGATTTCAAGCGAACGAATGGTGCGTTCCAGTTTTTCCTCTACGGGCCGGAAAATAAGCGCGTTGCTGTATTCCTGTTTGGAGATTGCCGAAGCTTCGCTGGCAAAATTTGCCTTGATCGTCGGATAAACATTTTCATCATGCGTAATGTCAATCAGGTCGCGGTCTTCGGCTTCTTGCGCGGCAATCTTAAAAGAAATTCTGCAGCCTACTTCTACGTTGGTTTTAATCTCGTTTGCTGGTCCCGGGATTTTGCAGGCTTGAGCCGTAATGTCATTCAGCTCTTTAACGCGGTGGTCCTGTTGCAGTTCCGATCCCCAGGCTCCGAGAGTTCCGAGCGTTACAACGCCAGCCAATCCCCAGCCAATAATCGATTTATCCAAATCATCCATTTTAAAAACTCATTCCTGTTATAGGTTACCCATTATAGTCAGCGATCAGGTCTAGCATGGATGTTTCTGCCTTGCCAAAAATATTTTCATAAGCATTAGTGGCCCGTAATATAAAGGGCCGGAAATTCTCCCGGCCCTTTAGAAACAGGTATTAATCAGACAGGATTGGGTGTTCCCCAACCATTTCCCGGCTGACCGCCATGCACGTTTCTGCCCCAGTCATTGCCCTGAATATCCTGCGGCCTTACGCCATGGCCGTTCAGGTCTTCCGGATTGCCCTGGATGTTATTGGCAAGCTCGCTCTTGTCGGCCAGTTCTTCATATGAAGACGGTGGGTATTTAAGGCCGAGTTCGGATGTGTCGGCGAGATCTCCGCCATGGGAAATGGCGGCGGTGTGGACTTCTCCCGCTGTCGTTGCGACATCGTTGAAGTCTGACGCAGCGCTCACGCCATCCGATACAAGGCTTGCACCGTCGGCGACGAAGCTTGCTGCATCCGCTATCCCGCCGACGAAGGGAACGGCTTGCAGTAAAGCTAATCCTCCCTGACCGGCGGCAACAGCAGTACCAACGGCTGCGGCCTTATATCCGAGATAGGCACCGACAGGCCCTCCGAGACAAAAGCCTCCGATAACGCCAAGTGCTCTCCAGCCAAATTTTTCTGATAAATCCATTGTTAATCTCCTTTATTTGTTCATGTTTCAAATAAATGTTCTGATTAATTCTCTTCTCCTGACGCAGGGCACGACAAGGCAGCCAGCGTCATTCGCTTCCGGGAAATTTGATCATGTAAAGAAGGTCCTGCGTCGTTTATCGACGCGGAGGCATTCGTTTGAATGTAGAGGCTCTTAACATACGCATGCTCTCTGTTCTGCCTTAATTTATTGCTCTTGATGGCAAGGGGCAAAAAGAAAGTTACGCCTCTTAAAAAGAGAGGTCAACAAAATTTTAATGGGAATATTCATTCAAACTTGCAGACAGAGGCGAAGGCTCATATAAGTTTGGGCAATCGGAGTGTGGCGCAGCCTGGTAGCGCACTTGCATGGGGTGCAAGGGGTCGCAAGTTCAAATCTTGTCACTCCGACCATAATATAAAAGGCCCTGATGGGCCTTTTATATTATGCTTTGAAGTGTGCGAGTTAAACTTGTGAAGACGCAGGTCTGCCTAAGGCTGGGGATTTTACATGGAATTTTTTCTTTATATTTTGTTTTTAATCGGCGTTATCTTTGTGATTATCCGTTCAACGGTGTCTTACAAAAAAGAAAAGAAATTGCAGATTGATGCTGTTAAGAAAAGAATTAGTGATAATTGGAAGTTAGATGAAAAATATCTTTCAGAAGATGATCTTTCTTACTTGGGAATTTCATTTGATGAACAATTTGTTGTTTTAGGTAAGGATGATGAGTGTAAAAAATACAATTTTTCACAATTGCTCAAGGTGGAGTTGCTAAAGGATGGCTCAACCATTAGTTCCGTCGATGGGGGGCGGATTGGCGGAGCTTTGCTCGGTGGAATACTGTTTGGTAGTGTTGGGGCTGTAGTGGGAGCTATGGGTAGCTCGCAATCTCCCTCAGATCATCTAATCAGCTTAGTACTTCGTGTAATAGTTGAAGACAATATCAATCCATTTTGGGATATTATATTTTATAAATCTGTAAGTCATAAAGGGGATTATGTTGCCCTTAATGAAGTAAAAGAAGCTGTTCTCAAAGCTGATAAATTTAATATTATAATTGGCAATATAATTGGACGATAATTTTATTAAAGATATAAGCTTATATGCTGGCACAATGAAGTTTTTATAAATCTTATCACTCCGACCATAATTTTAATTTTTAAAGGTAACACAGTGGAATTTACTTTGGTCTATAGAGGGTCGTTGAAAGTTAATGGAGATGCGAAAGAAAAGCAGGCTATTAGAAGAGCTATTCACACTCAAATGAAAAATCTATGGGACCAAAAGCCTCTCGCAAATATTAAGGATGAATGGATAAATAAAGAAAAGGCAGCACCGGAAGATTATCTTGGAAAGGAATTGGGAGAGTTTACTTTTATCCCTTTTGTAAGTGAGAAATTATTTATAGTTGCCGAGCTGACAATTAGTTTTCTACGTCCAGAAGAGCCTGGTTCAATTATTACTCAAGGTGGAGATATTGATAATAGGATAAAAACTCTTTTAGATGCTTTGCGAATGCCAAAAATTCCCAATGAAGTTCCTAAGGGGGATGTGCCCAGAGTTGATGAGAACCCTTTCTTCTGTTTGCTTGAAGATGATAATTTGATCACAAAATTAACTGTCTCAACCGATAGACTTCTGGAGCCGGTAGAATCTCGATCTGAGGTTCAATTGCTTATGCATGTTCTTATAAAGCGTACGCGCGGTACGTGGGGGAATATTAATCTCGGTTGAGATGTATAATTGAGCCATTAAAAAAGAGACCTTTCGGTCTCTTTTTCTTTTTAGATCCCTGCCTGCGCAGGGATGGCAAATTGCTCTATTACTGCGCAAACTGACAGACGTAAGCTTTGCCTTCGGTGATTGTCGTGTTGCCGTCTTCGACTGGTTTGTCGAGGACAATATGCGTCGCGCCGAGATTGTAGGCGGATTTCTTGGCGAGGGCGAGGCGCTTGTCATTCGCTGTTTCATTGAACAGCCCGTAATTCTGTGACGTGCTCGAGATATTGCCGACGAGTTTGCAGCCCATGACGAAGCTTGGGTCTACGACTTTGATTTTGTAGTAGGGATCGTCATTGGTCGCGCAGCCGGTGAGAGCGGCGGAAGTGACGACGAATAGAGCTAAAATCTTTTTCATTGCTGATCCTTGATCGTTTTAAAATTTATATCTCGCGCTCAGGAAAGGCGAGGTGACGACGACACCGAATTCATTGTCGGCATTATCGCTTTCATCCTTCATATAGTATGGCAACGCCGCCATGGAAAGCCCTGCGTCCCACTGGCCGGTTTTCAGAAATACGAGCCGCGCTTCGAGCGCGAGCAAAGGTACGGGGTAATCCTGATAGCCGGTCACAAGACCGAGCGCGCCGGAGAATTCAAGATCGAAAGGTCCGACCGGAAATCCATAAGGGTCGGTCACGTAACCGGCACCGACCGAAGTCCTGTCCACGCTGTTCGGCGTTAAAACATAAAGCCCCCAGTTGCCGTAGTCCTGCGTATGGACCTTGACGACACCGAGCGTATGGTGATCGCGAAAATCCTCGTCGCCTGACTGGATATGTTTGGACATGATCGGGCCGCCTTCGAATGTGACGGATTCAATCTGGCTTTCTGCTTTGGCCGGGGAGGCAATGAAAAGACAGGAAGCGAGTAGGGTAAGAGCGAGAGCGGATATGCGCATGGGGAAATACTCTGATTTGACTGCATACATCATACGCCTTTGCGGGGCGTTCGGCCAGATGCTGTGTGGAAATTGTCTTTGGGCTATTTCGATTTTATGAAATATCTGCTTTATATAGGCCATGGCGCACGCACTTGAACATCCTCATATTCTGAACAGCATCCTGGACAGTTTCATGTCCGCGGCGAAAGTGTCGGGTTTTACGACGCTCTGCACGGTTACACCGTCTGCGGCCGCAATGACGGCCGGAGCTTTGATGGGGCTGATGCAGGGCGGTCCGCACGAAGCCGCGAAGATGGCGATGGAAGCGGCGAAGTTCGCAATTCCTTTCGGTTTGACGAGCGGCGGTCTGGCGCTCGGCGGCGGGCTTATCAAGGATTTCGTTTTTCCTGAAGACAAGGACAGGAGATTTGAACTGGTCGCCTATATTCTGGGTCTTGCCTCCGCGCCGACGCTGTTACTGGGTGCAGCGCTGCCGGTCAAAGATCTTTTGAATAGGCCAGATCCTGTACCGCAAGTTTCAACAGAAGATTGCGTGCATATTTGCCCGATCATTCCGCCCGGCCAGCCGGGATCGCATTATCCGGCCCCGTCGAATAAAGGTCCTTAGAGTTTTAGCGCGGGCGCAAGGTTTCGCTGAATGCGTTCCATCACTGGTGTCTTGTCATCGGCTGGCGTGAATGTTTCACCTGTGACACGGTTATATAAATCCTGATATTTCCCGCTGAACATCGCCTGGTCTTCCTCAGTGATTTCAGGAATAGGCGATGTGTAAGGGTCTTCCATGCGCTCAACGAGCCATTTGCGGACGAACTCCTTGTCGAGGCCTTCAGGGTCCTGGCCATTTGCGAAACGCTCCGCATAGGTAGCGGCGACCCAGTAACGGCTTGAGTCAGGCGTATGAATTTCATCGGCCACATGCAATTGACCGTTTTCATCGACACCGAATTCATACTTGGTATCGACGAAGATAAGGCCGAGTTTCTTTGCGACTTCCTGCGCGCGCGCGAACAGGCTTAAGGCCGCTGCTTCTGTTTTCGCCCAGAGCTCGGCGGAAACAAGCCCGCTCTCGACAATTTCTTTCGCGGAAATCGGATCGTCGGTTTTGCCTTTGGTAGTCGGGGTGATGATGGTTTCCGGTAACTCCTGATTTTTGACCATTCCTTCCGGGAAGCGGTGACCGTACATCTCGCGCTCGCCGTTTTTATATTTGGTCCAGATCGAAGTGCCTGTAGTACCTGTCATATAACGGCGCACGACAACCTCGACGGGGAGCATTGTGAGTTTTTTGACGATCATCACATTTGGATCGGGGCATGAGATTACGTGATTGTTGATGATGTCGGTTGTCCGGCTAAACCAGAAATTGGCAATCCCGTTCAGGATGGCACCCTTGTGTGGCACACCTGTAATCGCGCGGTCGAAGGCACTCAGGCGGTCGGAAGTCACGAAAACCATGCGGCCGTCTTCGAGGTCGAAAGTATCGCGGACTTTGCCGACGTAATGGTTGGGGAGGAAAGAGGGGATTTCAGTCAGGATGTTTTTGCTCATAGTGCGCAAATTACCCGTTTTGTCATTCCCGCGAAAGCGTTAATAGGCCGTCATCCCGGTGCAAGCCGGGATCTTTCTGCCATTAAAGCCTAAGATTCCGGCCTTCGCCGGAATGACGAGGATTGATATATGCGGTATTATAATACCATATATAAAAAATCATTGTTTTTATTGACTTCATGGCGGCTGTCGGGCATAACTCCGGCACGATTAACGCTTAAATAAGGAAACAGGCGATGAAAACTTACTCCGCCAAACCCTCAGAGATTGAGAAAAAATGGTTTGTCGTTGATGCCGACGGTGTTGTCCTGGGTCGTCTTGCGACGATTCTGGCTCTGCGTCTTCGCGGCAAACACAAACCGATCTTCACTCCGCACATGGACACAGGTGACAACATCATCGTGATCAATGCCGAGAAAGTAAAAATCACCGGTAAAAAAGGTGATCAGTCGGTATTCCACTGGCACACAGGATTCCCGGGCGGAATTAAAGGCCGTACCCAGAACGAAATTCTGGAAGGCCGCTTCCCGAACCGCGTTCTTGAAAACGCCGTTCGCCGCATGTTGCCAAAAGGCAATCTCGGCCGCGATGTTCTGAAGAACCTCAAAGTATACGCCGGATCTGAACACCCGCACGCTGCGCAAAATCCAACAGTTCTGGATGTTGCTGGCATGAACCCTAAAAATAAGAGGGCATAATAATGGCACCACGCACACCTAAAAAAGCTGAAGCTGTTACTGATCTGAAAGATCTCGCACAAGCTTCGACAACTGCAAAATCTCCTGCTGCCGCTGATGCTTCCGCACCACGCCAGCCGAAGAAAGACGCACAAGGCCGTTCATACGCAACAGGTCGTCGTAAAGACGCAACCGCCCGCGTATGGATCAAGCCAGGTTCCGGTAAAGTCGTTGTCAACGGACGCACACAGGAAGTTTACTTCGGTCGCCCGACACACCTGCTCGTGCTCAACCAGCCATTCTTCATCTCTAACCGCGTAAATCACTTTGACGTGATGTGCACGGTTAAAGGTGGGGGTCTCTCCGGTCAGGCCGGTGCGATCCGTCACGGTATCTCACAGGCGCTGCAACTGTTCGATCCAGAACTGCGCGGCCCTCTGAAAGCTGCCGGTATGCTGACACGCGATGCACGTGCTGTTGAACGTAAAAAAGTCGGTCTTCACAAAGCCCGTCGTGCGAAACAGTGGGTCAAGCGTTAATAGAGTTGATCGTCATTCCGGCGAAAGCCGGAATCTTTCGGCCATTAAATTTGAAGATCCCGGCCTTCGCCGGGATGACGGCAAAAATAGAAAAGGCTCCTTCGGGGGCCTTTTTATTTGACAGAAAATTTAGAACTATCTAGTTTTCCAGCTAACAAGCCGTTAGGGATCGGAAATGCTATGGTACAGAAAACTTTAAAGGGTAAGCCTTTTGTCGCGCCGTTAAGAGAAGCAGCGCGCTACTCTATAAATAGTATTGAACTGAAATTTGCTTATGATCGCGCCAGCGGGACAAAGCCCTCAATTCTCCGGCAAGCTGTCAAAGAAGCTGTTCATGGGGTTAATCCGGCCATCAAGATGGAATTTATACCCTGCGCCTATGCAAAAACCGGCATGATGTCCATTAAAGCGCTCAAAGAAGAATTCCCTGCCATTATGAAAGAAATTAAATCAATACCAGCGATAACGACCGTTGAACACGTCACGGATTCATCTCTGATCCATGCAACTCTCGTAATCTGATCGTTTGCATCGCATCCAAAAGGGCCTTCGGGCCTTTTTTCTTGACCGAAAGTTAATTTTATGGGAAATCTTTATTCTCAATGCGTAACCGGAGTGAAAAACATGAAATTGCGTAACCTGGCAATAGCCGTTCCTTTCAGCCTGATGGCTTGTTCTGCGCCTGTCTCTAACAGTGACGATGGATCTTCGGTTCAGGAAGCGACGAAGGTTAAAGACTTATACGAAACAAATTACGCAATTCCGGAATTCGCCGTCGGTGAAATTGTCTCCAAGAGTAATCCGGATACAGTCTGTGTTACTATCGACGGTGTGGATGCGAACGGCATCGCCTGCTGGAAGCCTCTTAAAATAGAATACAATCGTCCCAAGGTTCTGGAGGCAAGAAAGCAGGGAAAAGTTACATTCGTTGAATTCAAGCCGGCGCTTGATGAGAATGCAACCTGTTATGCAGTTGATGGCTGGAGTGGCGGCGCATTAAATTGCGTCGTAAAATAACGCAGGCCTAGCAAAAGGATATTTTTACGATGAGTTCAGGTTTGATTATTTTAGGCGCAGGCGCGGATAAACCGGTCATCGATCCGGCGATTTTTAAATCGACCGTCAACCAGCTGATCAATCTCATTGAAAAGAACCTCGCCGATAGTGGCTCCAAATCGCGTCAGGAACTTGAAATCGCGAAGCAGAAAATCGTTGGCGAAATTACCTATGAGAAAATCCGTGAGCATTTTAACGGCTCTGCCGATGTGCTGTCATTTTATCATCAGCAACATAGTGGTGATCGCCTGCTATTCAAAATCCGTAATGGATTTGAGCCTATCTTGCGCAAGGATAAGGTTGCTGCGGCAGATATCCGCGTATTTATGGCTGAGCAGATGGATAAACTGATCCAGTCAGCTCCGAGCGAGCGCGATATTATAAAAGTCGCGGATCTTTTTGATGTGAGTGTCGAGGAAGCCTCGCAGAGAGCGATGGACGAAGAAAGAGAAATCAGGCTCAGATCGCTGGATATCATCAAATTCGTCACAGACCCTTATATCAATGATGTTCTCACGATGGTCAGTTCCTATTCCTTCGGCGACGATGAGCGCGCCGCGGAAACGGTAATGGCGGGCGTTAAATCCGTAAACGATCTCTACAAGCTGTCTATGGATAAAATTCAGTCCGATAACGTAAAGTCCCAGACAATCATTCCTTTCCGGGAAAGAGCTGCTAAACTATAGGCATGATCAGGCCTTTTAAGAATGTCTCTCCTAAAATAAATAGCAGCGCCTTTGTTGCCGAAAACGCCGTCGTTATTGGCGACGTTGAAATAGGCGCGGAGAGCAGTGTCTGGTACTCCTGCGTTCTTCGTGGCGACGTAAACGATATTAAAATCGGCGCGTGCACGAATATCCAGGACGGTACCGTCATTCATGTTTCATCGACAACACAGGGCACCTATATCGGCGATGATGTCACGATCGGGCATATGGCGTTGCTTCATGCCTGCACGATCGGCAACCGTGCCTTTATCGGTATGCAGGCCTGTGTCATGGATGATTGCGTGATAGAAGACGAAGCGATGGTCGCCGCAGGCGCGCTTGTTACGCCCGGTAAGCGCATTCCGTCACGCCAGCTCTGGAGCGGCCGCCCGGCGAAATTCATGCGCGACCTGACGGCTGAAGAAATCGAATTTCTGAAATTCTCGGCGAGCCGCTACGTTAAATTATCGCGCGAATATCTGTAACTGTCATCCCGGAAAAATGAGCGATAGCGAATGCGTATCCGGGATCCAGGAGTAAAAGCACGGCCTGTGGCCGCACATTATTTGTACTGGATTCCCTTTCCGGGTTCGTTTGTTTCACAATATGAACCCGCCGGGAATGACGAATAGGCCAGTGTTTACGATGCTTTTTTCAGCACGTAACTTCCCGGCGCGCTTTCAAGTCCGTTCTTCGGTTTGCGCGCCTTGACCTGCTCGCCCGAATGATCTTCAAGCCATTTCATCCAGTGAACCCACCATGAACCTTCGGATTGTTTTGCGTTGGCAAGCCAGTCGTCAGAATTCTCGGTGACTTTCTCATTGGTCCAGTAATGATATTTCTTGGCGACCGGCGCGTTGACGACACCCGCAACATGTCCTGATGCAGACAACACAAAAGTCTTTTTACCACCAAGCAGGTGCATGCCTTCGAAAGTCGCTTTCCATGGCGCGATATGATCTTCCTTTGTGGAGAGGAAATAGGACGGAATGGAGATTTTATGAACGTCGATATCCGTCTTATTGAGCTTGATACCGCCCGGACGGCAGAGAAGATTGTTCTTGTACATGTTGCGCAGGTAGAAACTGTGCATCGCGGCGGGCATGTTCGTTGAATCGTCGTTCCAGTAGAGCAGGTCGAACTGGAATGGCTCACGCCCCAGCATGTAGTTATTGACGACGTAGGACCAGATCAGGTCGTTGGCGCGCAACAGGCTGAAAGTATTGCGCAGTTCGCTGCCCTGCAGGAAGCCTTTCTCTGCCATTTTCTTCTCGAGATTTTCAAGCTGTGCATCGTCGATAAAGACCTGCAGATCGCCTGCCTCGGCGAAATCGATGAGTGTGGTCAGGAATGTCGCTGAGGCGATACGCTTTTGCATGCCATTGGCGGCCATATAGGCAAGCGATGTCGCGAGTAGTGTGCCACCGATGCAATAGCCGACGACATTGGTTTTTTTCGTGCCCGTGATTTTTTCAATTTCATCGAGTGGTGCGATGAGGCCTTCTTCCATATAGGAAGCGAATGTTTTGCTGCCGAGCTTGGCATCCGGGTTGACCCATGACACCACGAACACGGTATTGCCCTGATCGACGGCCCATTTGATAAAAGAATTATCCGGGCGCATGTCGAGGATGTAATATTTATTGATCCATGGCGGCACGATCAGAAGCGGCGTTTCCGATACGGTCTCGGTCGTCGGCTCGTACTGGATCAGCTGCATTAGGTCGTTCTGGAACACGATCTTGCCCGGCGTGACGGCAAGGTTCTTTCCGACTTCATAGGCGCTGTAATCGGTTTTCTTGATCTGCAATTCGCCGTTGCCCCGCTCGAGGTCTGAGATCAGGTTGTTCAGCCCGTCGAGCAAATTCTGGCCGTTCGAAGATAGCGTGGCTTTCAAAACTTCCGGGTTGGTCAGCGCGAAATTGGTCGGGGCGAGGGAGTCCGTAAACTGGCGCGTAAAGAAATCGAGCTTTGCTTTCTCGCGTTTGCCAAGTCCCTCCGAGTCGCGGACGGATTTTTGTAATAGCTGAGCGGTGAGCAGATAAGATTGCTTGATAAAATCGAAAACGACATTTTCGTTCCACAATGGGTCGCGGAAACGCTTGTCATTCGATTCAGGTTTTATAATTTCTTCGCTTTTCTCGCCAAGAAATTTCTTGCTGGTCTCCTGCCAGAGGAGATACATGTTTTGCAGATATTCCATCTGCATGTCGATGACAGCTTGCGGTTTTTTTAGTGTATTCTCATAGAACTGCACAAGGCTCGGCTGGATATTCAACGGATCGACCGGGTTCGAATCGATACCCTGTTTTTCCGAGTATTCTTTGACGAGCGGTTGCAGGCGATCGAGGATCTCGGTCATCTGGCGCGAAAACGCGACGGGGTCGGCTTTGAAAGCCTTCTCTTTCGGTTTTTTCGTCTCTGGGTGCGGTTTTTTGGCGGTCATGGGTTTTGATAGGGTAAAATGCCCTGAAACATGCAAAAAAACAAGACCTTAAGGACCCTATAGCCCCTTGCCATTGGAATCTATTTGGGCGACGATACGACAATTCCAGACGGAGGTTTCGTGAAACAAAAATTCTTCTTATTTTTCGTTGTGCCGGCATTGCTGGGCCTCAGTGCATGCGAAACGACTTCGGCTTCGCCGCCGCCAGCCAAAGTTGCATCAAGACCGCAGAAACAGGATTTCCTGACACTGGGCCGCGACCTGTCAAAAGGCACTGTCGATCTTTATCGTCCGGGCACCGATTTTCTGCCTGACACCGCGACGGGTCCGCGTTTAATCGCGCCGATGTCGCCAATTCCCGGTAACACGAATATTCATGTCAACGACCCGAGCGTGACGATCTATAATCTCGACACAATCCAGATCGGCGAAGTGGATGCCATGCCGCTGCCGGGCTTGCCTGATCTTCAGCCGCCCGTCAGTCTGCAGGCGGATTATCCGTCTCCTTTCAAGCAAGCTGACAAGTCGAAAAAATGAAGCCTCTGAAAATAGCGATTGCCGGGCTCGGCACTGTTGGTGCCGGGGTAGTTAAACTACTTGCGGATAACGCGCCGGAAATCACCGCGCGCGCAGGCCGCCCGATCGAAGTTGTCGCTGTTTCTGCGCGTAGCAAGGGCAAGGATCGCGGTATCGATCTGTCAAAAGTGCAATGGGTCGATATCCCGCAGGCGCTTGCGGATGTAAATGCGGATGCCGTCGTCGAATTGATGGGCGGCGAGGGTGATCCTGCCTATGGTCTTGTCAAAAAATCATTGGGTAATGGCAAGGCTGTCGTAACCGCCAACAAGGCATTGCTTGCGCATCACGGGGTTGAGCTCGCGCAGATTGGCGAGGATAAAAACTCACCATTACTTTTCGAGGCGGCTGTTGCGGGTGGCATCCCGATCATCAAGATGCTGCGCGAAGGTCTGGCGGCTAACAAGCTCAATAAGCTCTATGGAATTTTAAACGGCACCTGTAATTATATCCTGACGACAATGGAAGCCACGGGCCGCGATTTCGGCGACGTGCTCAAGGAAGCGCAGGAAAAGGGTTATGCCGAAGCTGAGCCTTCACTCGATGTCGATGGTGGCGATACCGCGCATAAACTCTGTCTTCTTGCCGCGCTTGCTTTTGGTGTAAAACCTGAGCTCGATGCGTTGAGCATTTCCGGTATTCGTCCGATCACCGCACAGGATATTCAGGCCGCCGACGAGCTCGGCTATCGTATCAAACTGCTCGGTCAGGCCGATCTGGTCGATGGCGGTCGTCTCGTGCAAACTGTCGAGCCATGCCTTATTCCGAAGACCGCCTCGCTTGCCAACGTGCATGGTGTGTTGAATGCCGTTTATACGGAAGGCAATCATGTCGGGTCGAGCTTTATCGAAGGTCGCGGTGCAGGTGCGGGGCCGACGGCTTCTGCCGTGGTGGCCGATCTCATCGATCTCGCGCGCGGTAAAACAATCCCGGCTTTTGGAGTTTCTGCGAAAGATCTTAAACCGCTGAATGCCATGAACCCGGAGGAAAAATCCGGGGAATATTACATTCGCCTGATCGTTCTCGACCAGCCCGGCGTTATCGCCGATGTCGCCGCCATTTTGCGCGATTACCAGATTTCGATCGAAAGCCTGATCCAGCGGGGCCGCGACCCGGGCCAGCCGGTCACGGTCGTTTTGACGACCCATGAAGCCAAGCGTAAGAACCTTAATGAAGCCGCTTCCATTATCGGGGGCTTGAAAAGCGTTTCGGCACAGCCACTTATACTGCAAAGGCTGTCGCTTTAATTAGTTGACATAATGCTTAAAATAGTCGATATTTTCTAACCAGGTGAGGAAATATGCAGAATTTTAATGAGCTAGCTGCAGGGCGTACTGAAAACGTGAATGAGGTTCATATAAAAGACCTCGGTCTCGCCGGCGGCCACACGCGCCAGATGATCTATGCCTTCAATCATTTACTGCCCCTTTATACGCGCGGGCAGGCACCTCAGAAAATATCGGCCATTGAATCCAGGATTGAAAAAATTTTAAAACAGGACAGCTCGATTGCCTATGCGCCTATCGACGGGCCTTGCAGCGTGGAAATTACGTTCAATACGCGCGACCAGAAAATAGACATGCAGTTTTTCAAGCGCGGCGCGAATAATTATGCTGCCGTCGATCCTGCGCATGTTGTCGTTATTTCCAAAGATGATTTTCCTGCGAATTTCCCATGGGATGAATGGCGCGCCAATCTGGATTCAGAAGGCGTGTCGGGCATAGGCGAAAGCCTGGTGCGTCAGGGCGTGCATGATTACATGATCCCGGGCCATGAAAATAACGAGATTTCCTATCTCGCGGAAAACCTGATGAAAATGCTCTACTACACGAGATTTTTTGAACGGGATTTAAATCCGAAAATCGGCTATCTCGAAAATGTGCCGGGCTAAGCCGTTTCCTTTGTTAATTATGTGAATAATGCTGTTATTCTGTTGAGACTGCTCTCCGCAGTTTCTATGATGTTCCTATGATTCCCACGAAAAAAGACCATCTTTCCGCCCCGTCATATTCAGAAACCATGGACCGGAACTTAGCTCTCGAAGCGATCCGCGTCACGGAAGCTGCTGCGCTTGCGGCCAGCATGCAGGTCGGGCGCGGCAATGAGAAAGAAGCGGACAGGGCGGCGGTCGATGCGATGCGCCTCACGCTCAATTCTCTTTCAATCACCGGCCGTGTCGTTATCGGCGAGGGCGAACGTGACGAAGCGCCGATGCTTTATATCGGCGAGGAAGTCGGCAATCGTCAGGGACCAAATGTGGATATCGCGCTTGACCCTCTTGAAGGAACGACGATTTGCGCCAATGGTGGTCAGAACGCGCTCGCGGTTTTAGCTTTATCTGATGAAGGAGGATTTCTGAATGCACCGGATGTCTATATGCAGAAGCTTGCGATTGGACCGGGGATTGACCTGGAACCGGATGATCTGGATGCGCCGCCAGCGGAATTTCTTAAGCGGCTGGCAAAGGTAAAGGGCGCGCCGATCGAGCAGCTTCTTGTCTGCATTCTCGATCGTCCACGCCACAAGGAATTGATCGCCGCCGTGCGTGCCGCGGGATCGCGTATCATGTTGATTCAGGACGGTGATGTTTCCGCCGTCATCGCGACAACCGACCCCGAAAAAGGTATCGATGTTTATATGGGCACAGGCGGCGCGCCGGAAGGTGTGCTTGCGGCTGCCGCGCTTCAATGTGTCGGCGGTTCCATGCTCGGGCGGCTCGTATTCCGCAACGAGGGCGAGAAAGAACGCGCGCGCAAAGTAGGTATTACAGATTTCGACCGTATCTACACGACCAACGATCTCGCAAAACCCGATAATGTGATGTTCGCTGCAACGGGTGTGACTGATGGTACAATGCTGAAAGGCGTACGCCGTTATCCCGGTGGTGCGACGACCCAGTCGATCGTGATGCGTTCGCGCTCCGGCACGATCCGCTACATAGATTCAAAACATAATTTCCTGAAGAAACATGAGTAGCCTGAATATAAAACAATCCATCATGCAGTCACGCTGGGTGTTTCCGGCCGCAAATGATGAACTGATCCAGCGTATTATGACCGACTACAAGCTGCCGGAAATCATCGCGCGGCTTCTGGTCACGCGCAATATCAACCATGCGCAGGTCGATAACTATTTGCATCCGAAACTGGCGCGCGATTTCCCCGATCCTTTTTCGCTTCAGGGCATGAAGGAATTCGCCGATTACGTGTCGGATGAAATCATCAAGGGCACAAAGATCGCCGCGTTCTGCGATTTCGACGTGGACGGCTCGACCTCTGCCGCCATTCTCAAGAAATTCTTCCGCCATATCGGATGCGATCTGACTATCTATATTCCCTGCCGCATGAATGAAGGCTATGGCCCGAATATCAAGGCTCTTTTGAAACTGAAAGACGAGGGGCATGACCTTGTCCTGATGGCCGATTGCGGCACGACTTCTTTTGACGTGATCGAGCAGGCGAAAAACGCGGGGCTTGATGTCTGCATTCTAGATCACCACGAGCCGGGCGATGTAATGGCTCCGGCAAAACACCTGATCAATCCGAAACGCAAGGATGATGCCAGCGGCCTGACAATGCTTGCGGCCTGCGCCGTGACATTCCTTGCCTGTGTCGCGATCAACACGAAGTTGCGCGAGAAGAATTTCTACAAGGATCGCAACCTGTCAGAACCCCCGCTCAAGAATTGGCTCGACCTCGTTGCGCTCGGCACGGTCTGCGATATGGTGCCACTGACCGGTGCTAACCGCCTGTTCGTCAAGGTTGGGTTCGAGCAGATGGGGTTGCATAACAATATCGGTCTCAAGGCTTTGTGCGATGTCGGCAATATCAAGAAAACGCCGACACCGACCGATGCGGGGTTTGTTCTCGGCCCGCGCATTAATGCGGGAAGTCGCGTACATCAGTCCGATCTGGGCGCAAAACTTCTCTCAAGTGAAGACCCGGAAGAAGCAAAAAATCTGGCGTGGCTGTTGAATGATTGCAATACAAAACGCCGCGACATCCAGAAAGAGATGATGAAGGATGCCGTGCGCATCGTTGAAAAAAACGGCTACCAGAACGACCCGATTATTTTCGTGGCAGATGAAAGCTGGCATGTCGGCCTGAACGGCCTTGTCGCCGGGCAGTTGAAAGAACGTTACGGCAAACCTGCCTGCGCGATTGCTTTCGCACCGGGTATGGATGGCCGTCTCGAAGGTCGAGGGAGCGGACGTTCGGTGCCGGGCTTTAACATGGCGGCATTGTTCATGGCTGCGAAAGAAGCGGGGCTTGTCACCAAGGGTGGCGGTCACGCTATGGCGGCGGGTTTTACCGTCTACCCGGAAAAGCTCGAGGAGCTGCACGCATTTTTCCGCGAACATGCGCAGAAGATCGCGCAGGGTGCCGAGGAAATGATCTCGGAGGATTCCGTTGACGGCATTGCAAGCATTCGCGGACTGCGTCCGGATTTCGTGCGCCTGCTTGAGAATAATGTCGGGCCGTTCGGCCAGGAGAATCCCGAGCCGCGATTTGTGCTCTCGCACGTGAAAATCGTGAATGTCGATATCGTCGGTACCGACCATGTCCGGCTCCAGCTTTCGGACCTGGAAGGCGGGGCTAGAATGAAGGCCATGGCCTTTAAATCGGCCGATACCCCCCTCGGGGAGGCGCTTTTAAAGGGAAAAGGGCAGAGTCTGCACCTGATGGGGCAGTTCAAGGTGAATGAATGGAATGGCTCGGAATCCGTGGAATTTCACGTCCAGGACGCTGCCTATGCCCTTGAAGCGGCTGAATAAAATTAGTTTAAATCAGTACTTGATTTACCCATCGGTTATAGCTATAAAGCCGCTTCACAACTAGGGTCCCCTTCGTCTAGAGGCCTAGGACACCTCCCTTTCACGGAGGCGACACGGGTTCGAATCCCGTAGGGGACGCCAAATAATCAACCCGCCGCGCAGGCGGGTTTTTTATTGTTAACTCTGCGATGAAAAATAAACCGTCTGGTCGAAGCGGCGTTCGGGGGAGAGGTGTCTTTCGCCGCCGTTCAGAATGATTTCTTTCACGACTTCCCTGGACAGGATCGGTTTTTCAAGTCTCGGATGTTTCATATAAGGATAGATCGTATTGCCGCTCAGCGAGACTTCCTTGTCAGATTGGTGCGAGTAGGTCATTTCCGAATAGATATTGCTTAGATGCGCTTTGCCCGAGCGCGAATATTCGAACAGGAAGCGTGCGAGTCTGAGCGAGCTTCGCGAATGGCGTGAGATACTGTCATGCTTTCCTTTACGGGCGAGGTCGGCGATGACGCGCGTCAGGGCAAAATCGCTCCATACGAAAATATCGAAGGCATGTTCGCTCAACACCGGCTTCTTGCCCTGTGTCCTCCAGATGGGTTGCATGACGGCGGGTCTCTGGCGGGAATGGAATTTTTTCTGGAACTGATCGATCCCGTCCAGTGCCTGGGGCAACAACTTCAAAGCCTCGGTCTCGTTGCCCCATGATTTCACGCTATGGCAGATAGGCTCAAATATATCTTTGATATCCGTAATTTTTGATGCGCAGGATGCTCCCATGCTAAGCGCGCAATACATAGTGGTGGCAGGGCGCACGACAAGCTCGGGTGCCCAGTATTTTTCTTCCCGCGCATGCGTTGTATTGTCGGGAACGACTGTCAGCTTGACCTCAAGTGCAGCAAGATGTTCGCCGGCGATTATTTTGGTTTTCTTGCCTGTCGCTTTCTCGGCCTTCTCGGAAATCACAAGATCCACTCTTTCAATGGAATCGTAGGCCAGGCTGGCATATGGATTGAAGGCGGTTTCAAAAGAGAAATAAAGATCGTCGGACGACTGCTTCGTGCCAAACAACTCATCGATGGAAAGCTCGACGGCTTCGATCGTCAGATCATTCTTGAGTGTCAAATAGACAACAGGAATTTTTTTATCACGCATATAGCAGGCGAGGGCGAGCGGAAAGGTGCTGTTAAACTGGTTCTTTCCCCACAGCGCGTCATTCTCCCGGTTGGAATGTTTGATGCCGTATAATTCGCCGTATGGCATTTCCGCATCTTCGCTCATATGATTCTCTCCACGTTATTTATTTATGCCATTATCTATATGGCTTGACAACGTCAGGAGGACGTCAAATAATTGACGTCAGGAGTAATGGTGAATGAAGGTTGCTGATTTATTTTGCGGATGCGGAGGCTTGTCGTTGGGCTTTGAAAAGGCCGGATTTGATATCGTATTCGCCTGTGATAACTGGAATCTTGCTATTGATACCTATAATCAGAATTTCGATCATGAAGCCGTTAACATTGATATTTCCGATATTGATCCTGTCGTCAAAAATATAAAGAAAGCGCGTGCCCAGGTAATTGTGGGTGGTCCTCCATGCCAGGATTTTTCATCGGCCGGCATTCGCAAAGAAGGCAGCCGGGCCGATCTGACTTTGGCATTCGCAAAAATCATTCAGGCATGTATGCCTAAATTTTTTGTGATGGAGAATGTTGCGCGCACTCGCAATAGCAAGATTTTTAAAAATGCGCGCAAGCTTTTTGTGCAAGCCGGTTATGGCCTGACAGAAATCGTTCTGGATGCAAGCAAATGCGGCGTACCACAACTGCGCAAACGGTTTTTCTGTATTGGAATGCTGGGCGGCGAAGATGATTTCCTTGATGAGATTATAGACAGAAATCTCTCAGGCAAAAGCATGACCGTGCGTGATTATTTCGGCGATCGCCTCGATCTTGAGCATTACTACCGCCATCCGCGTAACTATAATCGCCGCGCAATTTTTTCGGTGGACGAGCCGTCGGCAACGATCCGGGGCGTAAACAGGCCGGTGCCTGAAGGTTATAAAGGTCATGCGCGGGATTCGAAATCGCTTGATAAGAAATTACGTTCATTATCGACGCTTGAGCGTGCGCAGATACAGACATTTCCAAAAAAATTCAAATGGCTTGGCTCCAAGACTGATATGGAGCAAATGATCGGCAACGCCGTACCGGTCAATCTGGCGAGCTTTGTTGGTAAATGTCTTCAGGAGTTTATGGCTGAATATTCGGCTACGCTTAGGAAGGCCGCATAATGCTCAGTCTTGAAGAAAACAAGTCGTTCAAATTATGGCTTGCGAAGAATACCAGCTATCAGGTGCGTTCGATTAAGGACAGCGTTTCGCGCCTGAATCGCGTCGCAACAATGGTTGATGTAAATCAGCGAATTAAAACGGATGAAATTATTTTCCGCCTAAGCCGCAAAGACCAGTTCTCCGATCTATCCATGTCTGTGAAGTCGCAGCTTAAAAAAGCGCTTATTCTTTACCGGGAATATAAAGGCCTTTAAAATAAAAAACCCGCCATTATCCGGCGGGTTTTTTTGTTCTATGTGAAAATCCTACATTTGGATTCCGGCGCGGATACCGAAAGTAAGAGCGTCGGAATTATCAGGATCGGTTCCCGGATTGATCGTGTATTGCACGTCCGGTTGGATCGTGAGCCACGGCATCAGCTTGTCGCTGTATGTCAGCTCAAGCTGTGTCTCGTTCTTATCGAGATCGTCGCCGGCGAGGGCGGACGCTTCGCGGAACTTGCTGCTGTTTGCAGTGTTCGAAACAGCGAAGCCGAGCTGGCTGTCTGCGCGGCTGTCAAAGACGTGGTTGTAGACAACGCCGACGCTGCCCGACCATTCATACGGGCTGACATCCTTGTCCGCGAAACCGAGACGGATGAAACCGGCAAGATTACGTGTATCGTCTTTGGAATCTTTGAACAGCGTTCTTTCCGCCATAGCATAGATTCCCTTGTTCTGACGCTGGATCGGATCGCCACTGACGGCATCGGTATCGGTATAATCATCCGATTTCGCGGTGTATTGCCAGATGCCCAAAGCATAATGGCCGATTTCGTCGTCTTTAAATCCGGCTTCAAAAACATCAAGCGCGCCGTTTTTATCATCAAACTGGAAACGCTCGTTCAGCGACTTGTCCGGATCTTTAGGCGTGCCGCCGAGCAGGGCTGCCTGTACGTAGATCTTGTCCGTTGGATTGACGATGAGGCGAATGGCTGGCGCGGCTGCCGGGAATACGGATGGGCCGCCAAGACCAGTTGCGGCCATTTCAGTGCCGATACCATAGGTCGGATTGAGGAACAGGCCGCTTGTGTCAGTGACGTAGAACTCTGTGTTCAGATCGTAAAGACCAAGTTTGACTGAGAGGAGATTGTCAAAAGCTGTTTGTTCGATCCATGCCGTGTAAAGCTGGTTCGTCGGATTCTCGACTTCGAAATTATCAATGCCGCCATTGCTGCCGACGAGATTGTTGATATGACCGCCGCCATTATGGAGGCCATAAATCGAAATCGTCGAGCCTTTGATGCCGTATAGTTTTTCGCCATCGAGTGTCAGGATAACATCGAGATCGTCATTACCGACGGTTCCTGTTTTGACACCGCCTGATGTATTGCGCCAGGCATCTGCACGATAGAGAACGTCGAGGTTTACGCCATGATGATAAAGATTTGTACGTGCGCCGCCCCAGTCACCTGTCAGATTGTCGGTTGCGAAATTCGGCGTGTCATCGGCAGCATGAGCGTGACCGGTAAGAAGTGAAGTTGAGGCCAGCAGTGAAAGTGCCGTGAGACGGATAAAATGTTTGTTCATGTGGAAGGACCTGTCGAGGATATTTGATTGATGATTAGTGTATATCTTGGAAAGAGTTTAATATTTTATCAATGTAATGGAAAACGATTTCTTGTCATCAGGCATTGACCTATCAACTCTTTTTATAATACTCATGATGTATGGAAAAACTTATTGCCGGATATCGTCGGTTTCGTGCAAATGGCTGGCCGGAACGCAAGAAGACTTTTGAAACACTGGCCGAGTCGGGCCAAAGCCCTCGCGCCATGATCGTTGCCTGTATCGACAGCCGGGTGGACCCTGCCGTTATCTTTGACGCTGGCCCGGGTGAGTTGCTCACCGTGCGCAATGTCGCAAATCTTGTGCCGCCTTATGAGCCGGATAATGCCTATCACGGTACAAGCGCTGCACTTGAATTCGGCGTGCGCGTTCTGGAGATTCCACATCTCGTCGTGCTGGGTCATGGAACCTGCGGCGGTGTTCGCGCGTTACTTAATGGTGCGCCGGAGAACGCACGGGATTTTGTTGCCAACTGGATGTCGATTGCGGAGTCTGCGCGTGTTAAGGCACAGGATCTTCCAGCCGATAAACGTGAACAATGTTGCGAGCATGAAGTCGTGAAAATTTCACTGAAGAACCTGATGACTTTTCCATGGATCGCCGAGCGCGTTGCGTCTGGCAAACTCACGCTGCATGGCGCATGGTTTGCAATCCATTCCGGCGAGCTGACATTGCTGCAACCGGACGGAAATTTTGCGGCGCTTGATGATCCGCAACTGAAATCGGCCTGCTGAACCGATGAAACTCCAGAAAATCCTCTCCAAACTGATTGAATTGTACGGGAATGTAAGTGAGGATTATCTTGGACTGGTCGCTGCCGGCATCGCATTCTATTTTCTTATGGGCTCTTTTCCCGCGATGGCGGCGGCCATATCACTCTACGGAATTTTTTCCGATCCGCATTTTGTCAGCGATCAGATAAACCTGCTTTCCCAGTTTCTGCCCAAAGATGCCCTCGATATTTTTGCACGCCAGGCGACAAGCCTTGTTGATGCCGGCAGCGGAACGCTCGGGGTTGGATTTATCGTAAGTGTGGTCTTTACGATTTATAGCGCGACCAAGGGAGTGGGAGCACTGATTAAGGGGCTGAACATCGCCTATAACGAAAAGGAACGGCGTGGATTTTTTGAACTTTCGCTGACCGGTTTCGTGCTGACCTTTGTGCTGATGGTGTATCTACTGATGGCGCTCAGCCTTATCGCAGGCCTGCCTGTGCTATTTAAATTCATTCACCTACCTGAAATCACATCGACCATCTATCTGCATTTAAGATGGCCCTTATTGCTGTTCACAGCGTTGATTGGCCTGGAAATTCTCTATTTTTACGGGCCGTCCCATACCAAGCCGCGCAGATGGTACTGGATGAGTATTGGCTCTGTCGCGGCGACGCTGATGTGGCTTGCCATCTCTTACGGGTTTTCGACATTTGTCACTCATTTTGGCAAATTCAATGAAACTTACGGATCGATCAGCGCGATCATCATTCTCCTGTTATGGTTCTGGCTAAGCGCTCTTACCATTCTCATCGGCGCTGAAATCAATGTGACATTCCATCCTGCAGAAGCGGGATCTGCCAGGCCAAAGAAAGACGAACGGCTTTAACCGCTTACTCTTTTTCTTCCAGCGCTTTCAGAATATCGTCTTTGGTGACAGGTCTCTGGATGATGGCGCAGTACCAGCCCAGACCGTCATATTCCTCGTATCCCATCGTTTTTGCGTAAGCCACCGTATAGCCACGGTCATCGACATAAGCACGTTTATTGCCCTGGATTTCAAGCGGATAGGTTTTATACATGTCGAGATTATCCGAAGCTGCGATAATGCGCAGATCGCGATCCAGCAGCAGGACACGAGTCCGCGACCATTCCTCAGCGTTAAGTGAAGGCTCTTTTGCGACGATTGATTCCGCCTGCGGACCCCAGTCGAAAAAGACACCGAGTACGCCAAGTAATTCGCCGTCCAGTTCTCCACCGCGACGCACGCCGGTCGCATAAACGGCTGAGGGCAGGCCATTATGGAGCGACGAGTTGTGAATATCATCCACGACATACTGGTCGCCGCGTGAGGTGCGCGTTGAATCGATAAACCATTTTTCGTTTATAACGCTGTTGCCAATCTGGCTTGGAAACTTGGACGGATTCGATACGGCAATGATTCTGCCGCTCTTATCGGCCAGAATCAGGTTCATATAAACGGTGTAGAAAAGATTGATAACGCCGAGCCTTTTCGTGGCGAAAGTCGCGCGTTCAGGGTTTGGTTCTTCAAGGCATTTAACGAATGCATCGTCAGTCGCCCACCATCGGCAATCGGCCGTACGCTCGAAAAGATTGCGTACGATAATTTGCACAAGCGTCTGGCACATATCCATCAGGCGCGTGCCTTCGACTTCGCCGACCATCTTGTCGGCCATGTTCAGGCCGTGCGATATGCGGCCCAGTATGATATTGCGAAAAGAATCCGAGTTGTCTTTTGCCTGTTTGGCCAGAGATTTGACTTCATGTGCAACGACCGTAAAACCCTTTCCTGCTTCACCAGAACGCGCAGCTTCGATTGTGGCGTTCATCGCGAGGAAATTTGTTTGAGACGCAATGCTTTCATTATGTTTTGAAAATTTGATGACATCCTGCTGGACGATTTCCATCAACGCTTTTAATCGGCGGGGCATCTTAAATATAACTCCTGAAAAAATTATTTTAGGCAGTTTACAGAGCTATGCATATATTGCAATATAGCCGCGAGATTTAATCATGGGTCTTATATTATATTATCATAATCTAATTTCAGGAGAAACAAAATGAGCCTTGCTAAAATATTTGGCAGCCTGTCTCTATTGATGTTGTCAATGACACCGTCAATGGCGTTCGCACAGGATGCCGCACCAACACTGAATTCGGGCGATACGTCCTGGATGCTCGTGTCATCGCTGCTTGTATTGATGATGAGCATTCCCGGCCTTGCGCTTTTCTATGGCGGTCTTGTTAAAAGAAACAACGTACTTGCCACATTGATGCAGACAGTCGCGGTTTGTGCCGTTGTTTCGCTGCTGTGGCCCGTGCTCGTCTACTCAATGGTTTTCACAGAAGGTGCTAATATATTCTCCGGAAGCCTGAGCAAACTTCTCCTGAAAGGTGTGGAAGCTTCGTCACTGAGCGGCACGATTCCCGAAACAGTCTTCATCATGTTCCAGATGACTTTCGCGATCATAACTGCGGCGCTTCTTCTCGGTTCCGTCGCGGATCGTATCCGGTTTTCGTCTGTCATGGTTTTCATCCCGCTGTGGCTGGTGCTCGTCTATGCGCCGATCGCTCACTGGGTATGGGGTCCGGGCGGCTTTATCGGCGGCATCGGCGCGCCTGCTGGCGCAACGGGTCTTCTCGGCCATGGTTTCGCGCTTGATTTCGCCGGCGGTACGGTTGTTCATATCTGTTCGGGTGTGGCGGGTCTTGTCGCCGCGCTCGTATTGGGCCGCGCCTACGACTTCGATAACCGTCAGGCAACGCCTGCAAACCTTGTTATGTCCCTTATCGGTACGGGACTTCTCTGGGTGGGCTGGTTTGGCTTTAATGCCGGTTCAGCACTCACGGCGGGTACAAGCGCAGGTATGGCGATGCTGGTGACAAATACGTCTGCAGCTGTTGCATGTCTCGCCTGGATTTTCTCCGAATGGTACCACCGCGGCAAACCAAGCGTCGTCGGAGCTCTCTCGGGGGTTGTTGCGGGTCTTGTTGCAATTACGCCGGCAGCGGGCTTCGTCAGTTTCGGCGCTTCTGTCGTGATCGGTTTTGCGGCGGGCGTCATCTGCTTCCTTTCCGTGACCTATCTGAAAAAATGGCTCAAATACGATGACTCGCTCGACGTGTTCGGTATCCACGGTGTCGGCGGTATCGTGGGCTGTCTTTTGACGGGTGTCTTCGCGACGAAGGCCGTTTCTACTGCGGCTGGCGTTCTGGAAGGTAACTGGGATCAGTTAATCGCTCAGGCAATTTCAATTGTGATCGTTGCCGCTTACTCCGGTGTCGCGACATTCATCTTGTTGAAGATCGTCCAGAAAGTGATGGGCATCCGTGTTCCGCAAATCGCGGAAGAAGAGGGGCTCGATATGTACCTTCATGGCGAAATGTACAAATAAGTCAGAACTCAAATTTCAGGAAAGCCGCCTCATTGCAGGCGGCTTTTTTGTATCTGAAATAGTTTAAGGTCCGGTTAAAAAGTTCCATAATAAAATGGTCCTCAGCCATGCGGAATCTCTATGACAAATTCATCCCAAAGTATGAGATGCTTTAATTACAGACAGAATTCATAAGGTGAGGAACAGGATATGACAGCGCAAACATTGACAGACATGAACCACAACGACGTAAACTGGCAGATTATACGCCTTCAGAAACAGGCTAAACTGGCTAAACTTGTCAAATTCGTTGTGAACAAGCGCTCCGCTTAACCGGAACAGCGACAGGTATTAAAAAGCCCGGTTTTGCCGGGCTTTTTTGTTATTTGGAGGGAGCATCCTTGGGGTAAGGCTCGGTCTGGATGACAAGCATTTCTCCGACCAGTTTGCGCGGACTGTAAGTCCATTCAAGGATCAGATTATAAGCGACGGCTAATAGAGTGGGGCCTACGAACAGTCCGATAAAACCGAAGGCTATAATGCCGCCGACAACGCCCAGAAGAACGAGGATCAGGGGCAGGTTGCTGCCAAGGCTGATGAAGTAGGGGCGTAAGACATTATCGACACCGCTGACAACGGCCACTCCCCAGATGCCGAGGAAGATCGCAGGGCCTGTCTGATTTTCGGCCAGCAGGTAAAGCGTCGCAGGTACCCATACGAAAGGCGGGCCG
>JBEHYB010000011.1:0-35144 GCA_048498395.1 Pseudomonadota bacterium | reverse complement strand
GTGTACCTGCATGGCTTTACCTCTGATTCGTATAAACCGCCCCCGCGCCATGAGACACCAAAAGCGCAGGCAAAGCGCAGCATATCAAGGTGCTAAATGAGCCGAACAGCGTCAGCGTCGGCAGGATGCTATTTCGTAGGTTCACTGTCTTTCTCTCTCACAATCCCGTTTATTGTATATCCAGCGTCCGAGATGACTTTTTCAACCTGGGCGTCATCTAGCGTTTGCCCTTGCTTTGTATTGATCGTCACAAGTTTTTCCTCAAGATCGACTTTGACATGATCGACTTCTGGCAGGGCCGTGAATGATTTCTCTATCCCTGTCGCGCAGAACGCGCACACCATACCGTTGACCGTTGCCTTGATTGTTTCGGCATGAGCCACGCCGGATAGTGCAAAAAAGAACATAGTAGATAAGAATAGGGCTTTCATTTTTCTCTCCTTTAAAATTGCAGTTGCCAATTGAACATGACGTGATCGTTGCTGCTATAACCGGCTTCTATTAATGTTGTCTTATAAAAGAAGCGGACAAGCGGTGTTACAACGACATTATCGTCCTTGGTCGGGTGATGATCGACTTGCACCATGAGCCAAGTATTCAAATCATCATAATTTGCCAGATAGGGCGCAACGCCGACGCGGGCGCGCTGCCAGAATGATTTGTCTATATCGCCCGCATACATAAAGCGCGGCTCATAAGATATAAAAACCCGTCGTGTTTCGTAATCAGCCAGAAAACCTGTCCATACGGACGCCTCGTTATCGTTTCCATCATGCGTAATGCCCGCGCCCGTCATGTTGAAAATATTGCCCTGTCCATCGGGCAAATTCCAACGCTTGATAAGCGTGTTCACTTGCGGGCCAACTGTATAAAAATCATCGCCGCCCGCTTCTTTCTTGGCGTAAAGCCCGACCGCTAGTTTAGGCGTTACCGTATAATCAAGAGCGACGGTATGGCCGGTTTCGTCGTTTTCTTGCATAACCATCGTGCCGCCGACATAGGATATAGGTTTCGCCTGCGCGGTTCCTGCGGCAAGGATAAAGATGAAAGAAGCCATAGCAACTTTAGCTGCGCCCTTAATATGATCGAGAATAGGACAGCAAGCGGTGGGCGTATTATCAGCCGGGCATTCCTTCACCAGCCGGGAGAGAACTTTTTTTACTTCTTTCAATTCCTGTATCTTTGCTTCGGCCTCAGCAATCTTGCTCTCGGTGCGCTTCAATACTTGCGCGCAACTGGCTTTGTCCGAAGATTCCAAAGTCAATAAAACGCGGATTTCTTCTAAAGTAAAATTCAGAGCCTTCGCCCCAAGGATGAAACGCACAACTCCGACAGTATCGGAACTGTAAATGCGATAACCCGCCTCCGTGCGGTCGGCACCGATCAGCTTCATTTTCTCGTAATATCGAAGCGTATCCGCGCTAATACCCGTCATCTCCGCCAATTTGCCGATAGTTATGCGCTCCATGAATCACCTTCCTAATTTTATTCTAAACCTTGGAGTTACCTCCAAGGTCAAGAACAAATGTTTAATTAAAGCTTTTCCACTATTTAGCGGCTTTAATGCCAACAACTGAATAGTCGTCGTTTGCACCTGGCTTCAATGTAAAAGCGACGGAATCGCCTGCTTTGAACCCGGAAAGGTCAACGCTGCTATCAACGGGGAATTCCATTTTCATCTTCGGCCAGCCCAGCGCCTTGATCGGATCATGGGTAACATTGATTGTATGGTTGGCAGCATCAACGCTGTTAACCTTGCCCGTTGCCTGCGGCAGATCCGTTGCAGCGGTAGCATGATGGTCATCTGACGTTCCTTCGGCTTTCTCCGTCATCTTATGATGATCCATCGCTACCGTTTCACCTGGCTTTGAGGCTTGGCCTACGATCAATGTGCCTTTCATGCCCAGTTTCTCATGCGGATGACAATGAAACTGATAGGTGCCAGGAACGGTGAATGTGTAAGAAAATTTGTCGCCTTCTTTCTCGTGCATCGGACTCATAATCATTTCATCGACGCCTTTCGGGACGTTGATAAACATGACGTCGTGCATGTCTTCCTGCGCGTTGACAAAATTAACGGTATCGCCGGGCTGAATAGTCAGATTTGACGGCTCGAAATAATAAGGCTTGTCGCCCGCCGGATCGCTAACCTCCTTGATCGTGTAGTCTTTAGCGAATGCGGGACTTGCCAGCATCATAAGAGCAGTCGTGAGTAGCAGTTTCTTCATGGTCTTTCTCCTTTGTTTAAGTTCATGAATGGTAGTTAAAACATCAGGCGCAAACCAATCGCGCCGACGAGTTCGTCGTTATCCTCCCCGTTGCTTTTGGCAATGGATGAGGTTTCACCGAATTTGCGGTCATAGTGGACATCCACATACGGCGCGAATTTTCGGGTGAATTCGTAGCGTGTCTGCAAACCGATCTGGGCATCGGCCAACCCCGCGCCGACATCCCGTTCGGGAACGTCCTGCGCGTAAAGATTGGCTTCGGCATAGGGTTGCAGGATCAGTTTTTGCGTCAAGAGAAAATCGTTTTCCTCCCGCAGCCTTGCGCTGACATCGCCATCGTCGCTGATGAACAGATGGGCTTCTGTCTCGAAGAAATACGGCGCAAGACCGTTGATGCCCAGCACCAGATAACCCGTCGAAGTCGGCTCCACGTCATAACGAATGCCTGCCTGCGCGTCCCAGAAGGTGGCGACGTTGCGGCTGTAGAGCGCCCAGAATTCCGCATCTTCCAGCTTACCGTCCACATGCTCACCCTCGCTTTTCAGCCAGAGCTTGTCGTCGTCACCGCCGATCCAGCCGTCAAAATCCCAGCTGGCGACCGCGCCGTCCTTGCCGCCGCCATAGTCGGTTTCCAGCCGGAACATATGGAAGGTGCCGCCGCCATGTTCTGCGGCCATCATACCCGCCATGTCATCTTCCGCGAGAGCAGGAAACGACAAGGCAAACGTTAGCATCGACACTGTCACGAGGGTTTTAATGGGCAGCATGGGAGCCTCCTTTAGCAAAACTTGCGGGTTGGTTTTGAGCAGGCATATCGGCGGCATCGAGTTTTGCGACGACCACTTTCGTCATCATGCCGGACATCATGTGATAGAGGAGATGACAGTGGAACGCCCACTCTCCGACCTCATCGGCGGTGAGCAGAACCGAATAAGACTGCCCTGGCGGTACGATGACAGTATGCTTGTTGGGCAGTTTTTCGGCAGGCTGACCGTTTTCAAGCTGAACGAACATACCGTGCAGGTGCATCGGGTGCGCCATCATGGTTTCGTTGGTGAAATTCAACCGTACCCTTTCGCCGTATTTTAGACGGATGGGTTCCGCGTCCATGAATTTCTTACCGTTGATCGTCCAGATATAACGCTCCATGTTTCCGCCGAGACGCACATCGATGGTACGTTCAGCATCGCGGGTATCTTTCTGGATTCCGGCATAGCGCAGGTCTTTGTAATTGAGCGCGACATCGCCTTTTGCCTTTCCGGTATCGGCCCAGCCACTTTTCATGTCCTCCGGCGTCATGGTCATATCTTCCATGCCATCCATTCCCATATCGCCCATCGTCAGCAGCGCACGGGGGCGTTGCACAGGGATTTCGCCGCGCATCCCGTCAGCTGTCGCCAACGTTGCCAGCGCAAAGCCCGTCCGATCTATGGGTTCGGCGGCGATTGTGTAGGCTTTTTCGTCCTGCGGCGTGACAACCACGTCATAAGTCTCGGCGGGCGCAAAGCGGAATTCATCGACTTTGAGAGGTTCGATATTCTGCCCGTCCGATTGCACAACATTCATTTTAAGGCCGGGGATGCGGACGTCATAAATCGACATGGCCGAAGCGTTGATAAAGCGCAGGCGTACGCGCTCGCCTGGCTTGAACAATCCCGTCCAGTTCTGATCCGGCGTTTTGCCGTTGATTAGGAAAGTGTAGCCGCTGACATCAGCTAGATCGGTCGGCGACATACGCATATGTCCCCAATCCTTCGCATCCTTCCATGCCTTGTTGAATCCTCTGGATTTCGCGTCATCGAAAAAATCACCGACTGTGCGCCGCGCCACGTTGTAATAATCGGAGGCCATTTTCAGATTGGCCATGACATCATCGGACTCTTCGTCCGTGAAATCCGATAGCACAACGACATAATCGCGGTCGGTTTTGATGGGATCTTTTCCTGCGGGCGCAAAAACGAGAGAGCCATAAAGCCCGTCCTGTTCCTGGCCCATCGAGTGGGCGTGATACCAGTAGGTTCCCGTTTGCCGGATTTTAAAGCGGTAAGTAAAGGTTTCTCCGGGCATAATGCCCGGAAACCCGTTGAAACCGGGGACGCCATCCATCGCGCCGGGGATCAGGAGACCATGCCAGTGGATCGATGACGGCACATCCATGTGGTTTGTGACATGGATAACAGCGTCCTCGCCTTCCTTAAAGAACAAGGTCGGCGCGGGGATAGAACCATTGACGGTAATTTTTTTAACCGGACGGCCCGTGATGTTCACCGTCTGACGGGCGATGTCGAGGCTGTATTCGGCTGCGCTGGCCGGTACGACAAACGACAAAAAGAAAAAAATTAATAGAGTAAAAGCGTAATAACGCATGATGATTCCCCATAAATGGAAGTGGCGCACAAAAACAAAAATGGCGCTGGGGAATCTAGATCCGCAGACGTTGGGTCGTCAGGAGTATGGAAGGTTTTGCATTGGGAGGATCTACGCCGATGGGCGGTCCACGAACGCGGTGGTCGCTGCTGATAGCAACTGTCCAGACAGGCTTTTCATCCATGAAAGCATAATAAAGATGAAAGCTGTGTTTCAGATCAGGCTTGCTGACGCTGGTTTCGGCGGGAAGTTGCATATCCGTCGTCTGACATGATTCCGCCGCTTGCGTCTCTTTGCTGCCATGATGATCGCCGTCAGCGTGATGGCTGGATTCGATTTTCTGGTCGGCATGATCAGCATGAGAAGCCGCCTGCGCTTCATGACCGCAACCGCATATCGTCGCGGAAGCGAGCATAACGAACATTAAAATGCTGGCGAGGGTTTTTCTCATTATTTTAAGTATATAGCATAAATCTATAAAAAGTCATCGGGCTTCATTTTGCCACATATTATATTGCCGTTTTTCTTTTATGCGCCTGGCATTTGGCATGATCATAAAGAACCTCTATGACGTTGCAATCCGCGACTTTTCCCGTGCCGCAATGATCGAGCATGCGTAAAAGCTCTTTTCGCAAAGCCTTCAAACTTGCCAGTTTTTCTTCCACGGTCTCCAGATGGCTCCGCGCTATACTGTCTATTTTCTCGCAGGATGCATCGCTTTGTTCTGTCATCGCCAATATGTCGCGGATGGCGGCGACCTCGAATCCCAACTCCCGTGCATGCCTTATAAAGGCCAGCCGCTTAAGATCGTCCTGCCCATAGCGACGCTGTTTACCCTCGGTGCGCTGCGGCTTTGGCATCAGTTTTACGCTTTCGTAATAGCGGATCGTCTCGACTTGTACGCCGCTGTCAGAAGCCATCTCGCCGATTGTCAGAAACATTCAAAATTCCCCTTGGCCTCTAAAAAAATACCTTGAACCTATAGTCGCTATAGGTTGTAAGATAGAGTTGTTGAATAAAAAAATCAAGGATTACCCATGAACGAGTCGATTTTCTTTTCTATCGCCGCAACCGGATTCACGGTCGCGTTCGCCCACGCCGCCCTGCCGACGCACTGGTTGCCATTCGTCCTAGCGGGGCGGGGGCAGAACTGGAATAAGTCGAAGACGCTGTGGGTCACGGCCCTGGCAAGCCTCGGTCATGTGCTGTTCACGACAGTGCTTGGGGTTCTTGTCGTCTTTCTCGGCATTAAAGTTGAAGGCTGGCTCGGCGGCGCGTTTCCGCTGATCGTCGGCGGACTTCTGATCGCCTTCGGTGTCTTTTATCTCGTGCGCCAGGGCTGTGGCGGCGGTGGACATCATCACTGGCAACTACCTTGGATGAAGAAGCATGGGCATAGTCATGCCGTTCACGGCCACGACGACGAACGCCGTATCGATACCGGACATGGCGTTGTTGTTCTGTCCGTCTTTGAAGACGGCGTTCCACCGCGCTTTCGTTTAAATTTCGAGGATAACGGCAAAAATATCAATCCGCCGAAAGGACAAACCGTCACGATTGAAACAGTGCGTCCAGATGCAAAGAAACAGTTTTTTACGTTCATCAATAAAGGCAGCTATCTTGAATCGCTAGAAGAAATTCCTGAACCGCATGAATTCACGGCCCGTTTAACGCTGGCGCATGGTAATCATGGCCACCATTATGATGTGCAATATACAGAGCATGACCACGGACATGATCATTCAGATCACGAGGATCATACTAACTGCGGGGAAAAACCCTTTGTTTCGGGTCGGTCGGACAAAGCGGTTATTATAGGTCTTCTGGCGTTGCTGACATTCTCACCCTGCGAGGGGTTTTTGCCCGTCTATCTTTCCGGCATTCAATATGGCTGGCCGGGCTTTGTCTTACTTAGCACAATTCTTGCCCTTGCCACGATGGCAGGCATGATCTTCTTCACCTGGCTGACGCTGGCGGGACTTGAGCGCGTCCGGCTTGAGGTTCTGGAAAAATATGAAGCAGGAATCCTGGGGGCGTTGCTGATCGTTTTGGGCTTCATCGTCATTATATTTGAGCATTCGTAAGGAAATTGATGATGAGCGCACATCCAGAAAAAGAAGTAAAATCCTCCATCCGCTACAAGGTTGAAGGTATGGACTGCCCCAGCTGCGCGCTCAAGATTGAAACAGCCTTGAAACGTGTACAAGGAGCCGGTGAAGCGTCCGTCAATGTTGGCGCTGGTATTGTAACGCTTGAGACGTCACATGGATTTAATCGGGAAGAAGCAGCCAAGGCCATCCGCAAGCTAGGCTATGCGGTCAAGATGGACAGGAACGGTACATCTGAAAATCACGATGACCATGACGATCATAGCCATGACGCGCCGGAAGATCGGGGCAAAGCATGGTGGCAGACAGCGAAAGGCCGCCTTGTTATAGTTTCTGGTGCGTTGCTGGCGTTGTCTTTTCTGGCCTCCAAAGCCTTACCGATTCTCGGACTATGGCCCTTCGTCGCAGCAACCCTGATAGCTCTTCTGCCCATCGCCCGCCGCGCTATCGGCGCCGCCCGGTCTGGATCCATCTTCACCATAGAAATGCTGATGACCATTGCGGCTGTCGGCGCACTAGCGATCAATGCCGCCGAGGAAGCCGCTGTCGTGGTCTTTCTGTTTGCCGTTGGTGAATTACTGGAAGGTGTTGCCGCCGCGCGGGCGCGTAAAAGCATTACAGCTTTGGGCGATCTGACACCGAAAATAGCCCAACTTGTGGATGGTAATTCTATCCGCGAGGTTCCCGCCGACAGCCTGACGCCAGGCCAGATCGTCATTGTACGGCCCGGCGACCGAATTGCCTGCGACGGGAGAATTATCGAAGGCCGCTCTGAAATCGACGAAGCACCTGTGACCGGGGAATCCACGCCACGGAGCAAGGACGTCGGTGACGATGTTTTCGCAGGAACAATCAATCTCGGTAGCGCGATCAAAATTGAAGTCACACGTGCTGCCGCCGATAATACCATTGCCCGCATTATCAAGCTGGTCGATGAAGCTCAAGCATCGAAAGCCCCCGTCCAGAGGTTTGTCGATAAATTTGCGCGGATTTATATGCCAATCGTTGTGGTTATTGCGCTTCTTGTCGCAGTTATTCCGCCTCTGCTTATGGGCGGCCTCTGGAGCGTCTGGGTTTATCGCGCCCTGTCACTGTTGTTGATCGCCTGCCCATGCGCTCTGGTCATTTCAACACCAGCGGCTATCGCAGCGGGCATGGCGGCGGGCGCACGGCGCGGATTGTTGATCAAAGGTGGCGCTGTACTCGAAACGCTTGGCAGCTTAAAAATGATCGCCTTTGATAAAACCGGAACACTCACAGAAGGCAAGCCGAAGGTTACAGACATAAAAGGTTTCAGCGTAAGCGATGACGAAACACTACGTCTGGCGGCGGCGTTGGAAAGTAATTCCAATCATCCAATCGCCCGCGCCGTTCTTGCCCACGCATCGAGCCTTAACATTCTTCTGCCTGCCGCTGAGGATGTGAAGGCTATTGCGGGTCATGGTCTGTCCGGCAAGACAGAAGGCCGGACACTTTTACTGATTAGTCCCCGTGCCGCACTGGCTGATGGTACTTTGCCAGAAGGTGTCAAAAAGCTCACTGATACTTTGGAGGGTGCAGGAAAGACGGTTGCGGTTCTCATCGAAGATAAAACAGTCCTCGGACTATTCGCGGTCCGTGACGAAGCAAGGCAGGATGCGCTTGAGGGATTAAAGGCTCTTAAAAAACTAGGAATCACACCTGTCATGCTGACGGGCGACAACCGCCTCACGGCGGATGCCATCGCGGCAACGCTGGGCATCGAAGCTTTTGCGGAGTTGATGCCAGAAGACAAAGCCAAGATCGTCCGCGATCTTGAAGATTCCAAGCGCGGCCCAGTAGGCAAGGTTGGTGACGGCATTAATGACGCGCCCGCTTTGGCAGCCGCTTCCGTGGGGATCGCTATGGGCGGCGGAACCGATGTCGCGCTGGAAACAGCTGATGCAGCCTTGCTTAACAACAGCGTAATGGGTGTCGCCGAACTGGTCGGTCTTTCGCGGGCAACGCTTGCGAATATCCGCTGGAATGTCACATTAGCGTTGGGATCAAAAGCAATTTTTCTGGTAACGACCGTTCTGGGTATCACAGGCATGTGGATTGCTGTCATGGCAGATACAGGAGCCACGGTTCTTGTGACTCTGAATGCATTGCGGCTGCTACGTTACCGATTTAAAATTTAGTAGCCTCTATGGCTCTACGTCGAGCGGATTGATGTAGCGCGAGGGATCGCTGCTGAATTTCTTCATATTTTCTTCATTCTCGAAATAGTAGATCGTATCGTCAGGGGCAGCGCCGATAATCGCGGTCGCCTTATCGACAGGCTTCCCGCTGATCGGATCAGTGCCTGTTCTTGCCTGCGGATCATTTTGCAGCTTTTCTTTGCACATAGGACAGCAGCCATAATATGTTTTTCCATCGACTACGGTGGAAATCTGGTCACTTCCCATGAATTTATTATTCATCATGCAGACTTGCTTAGGTTCAACCCGTTTCAGCGCCATAGATTCATGATGCTCTTCATCGGCGGGATCCTGCGCGGATTTTGTATCAGCGGATGGAGCGGTTACGCCATGCGCGTGTCCGTCATCCTTATGGGATTCTTCTCCGGCGGCTGGCTCCAGCGTGGCTGCGTTGGCCTCGTGATCGCTACAGGCAAGTGCCGCGTATGAAAACAATGTCAGGGCAGTCACTGTCATAAATCCTAAAAAGGCTTTTTTGTGTAAATTCATCTTTGTCCCTTTTCTTGTTTTCGTAAGTACGAGCTTGGCACTTTTTCATCGTCAACGCGATATTCTTCTTTAGAAATAACGCCATCGCCGTTTCTATCGAAATTCTGCTGGTGCTTTCCCATATAGGCTTGGTATTCATCCTTGGAAACCTGGCCGTCATCATCCTTATCCGCGTTCTTGTAGCGGTTTTTAAGACGATTTGCTTTTTGCTCCACAGCCTTGCCGTATGTTCCTTGTTTGTCGGTCTTAAATTTTTCTAAAGACGCGGCGGTTTCGTCGGACGATAAAACCCCGTCTTTGTTAACGTCGGCGGCATCAAACTTGGTAGTCGAACTTTTTTGCAGCTCCTCCGTCTGTAAAACGCCGTCCTTGTTGGCGTCGAAAGCCTTGATGTCTTCCACGCGCCTGTCATATTTTTTCTGGAGATATTCAGGCACTTCTTTCTTTTCCTCGGCGGCAGCTATCGTCGGAAAAGAAAGAATGACGATCGTGACTCCCATCAATAATAACTTATTCATTGGTCGCTCCTTTAATGATGCAGTTTCGCAAGATGTTCCTCTTCCATTGCCGCCTTGTCCTTGCCGGAAAACACTTTATATAGCGCGGGCAGTACCAGCAACGTCAGCGCCGTGGCAGAAATCAGACCGCCAATGACGACCATCGCCAACGGCTTCTGAACTTCCGCGCCCGTGCCGTGAGCCAGCGCCATCGGCACGAAACCAAGGGAAGCGACCAAGGCAGTCATGAGAACGGGCCGCAAACGGGTAAGCGCCCCTTGTACGATGGCTTCACGGCGTTCGACGCCTTCCGCGACCAACTGGTTAATATACGTCACCATGACGAGACCGTTCAACACTGCGATGCCTGACAGCGCGATGAAGCCAACCGCCGCCGGGATAGAGAATGGCATACCCGCAAGGAACAACGTGAAAATGCCGCCTGAAATCGCCAGTGGAACACCGCTGAAAACCAGCAACGCCTGTTTCGCCGATCCCAGTGCGGTAAACAACATCATGAAGATGACGAAGAAACAGGCTGGAACGACGATCATCAGACGATCCCGCGCTGCCATCAGGTTTTCAAACTGTCCGCCCCAGTCCAGCCAATAGCCGGGAGGCACTTTGACTTCCTTTTCTATGGCCTTCTGCGCCTCGGCCACGAAGGAACCGATGTCACGGCCTCGCACGTTGGCCTGCACCACGACACGGCGCTTGCCGTTCTCGCGGCTGATCTGGTTCGGCCCTTCTGAAAGGCGGAAGGTGGCTATTTGTTTAAGGGGGACAAACGCGCCGCCTTCTTCTCCATCTTCATGCGGCACGGCCACCGGTAGATTTTCGAGCGCGGGAATGTCCTGCCTTATGGATTCGGGCAAGCGCACGACAATCGGAAAACGGCGGTCGCCTTCAAACACAAGTCCGGCTTCCTGACCGCCGATTGCCACGGAGATCAAATCCAGAACATCACCTATATTCAAGCCGTAGCGGGCAATCGTATCCTTGTTGATGTCGATTTCCAGCATGGGCAAACCGGTCGACTGTTCGACTTTCACATCGGCGGCACCCGCGACGTTACGCAAAGCACTTGCGATGCTGTTCGCGGTTTTTCCGATAGCGTCGAAATCGTCACCGTACACTTTGACGGCCACGTCGCTCCGCACCCCGGCAATCAACTCATTAAACCGCATCTGGATAGGTTGCGTGTATTCGTAATTGTTGCCTGGAACCCGGCCTACAGCTTTCGCGATCTTCTCGATTAACTCTGGTTTTGGTAAATCCTTGTCCGGCCATTCGCTGCGGTCTTTCAGGATAAGGAAAGTATCCGACACGTTCGGTGGCATGGGATCACCCGCCATTTCCGCCGTGCCGGTCTTGGCGAACACGAAAGCCACTTCCGGCAAGGCGCTGATGGCCTTTTCGACCTGCAACTGCATGGCGGTAGATTCCGACAACGAAGTGGATGGAATCCGCATGGCGTGCATGGCGATATTCTTTTCATCGAGCGTCGGTATGAATTCCTGCCCCAGCCGCGCAAAAGTCAGCAGCGAAAGGGCAAAGAACAACACCGACCCCAGAATCATTTTTTTAGGATTATTGAGTGAGAAGTTCAAAAGCGGTTCATAAAACGCCTTCGATTTCCTGATAATCCAGTTGTCCTTTTCCTCGATCCTGCCACTAAGCCACATGGCAACCATCGCCGGAACGAAGGTGATGGACAGGATAAAAGCGAAGGTGAGGGCAATAATGACCGTCATCGCCATCGGGGTGAACATTTTGCCTTCAACCCCTGTAAAGGAGAGAAGCGCCATGAAAACGATGATGATGATGATACGCCCGAATACCATCGGCTTGATCATCTGGGCGCTGGCCTCCATGACTTCGTCAAGACGCTCTTCATGGGTTAACAGGCGGCCTTCCTTATGCTGCTTCTCCGAGAGGCGGCGCAGGCAGTTTTCAATGATAATGACCCCGCCATCCACCAGCAGACCAAAGTCGAGTGCGCCCAGGCTCATGAGGTTGGCGCTGATACCAGCCTGCACCATGCCGATTCCGGTCATGAGCATCGTGAAAGGAATAATCAAGGCGGTAATGACCGCCGCCCTGAAATTACCCAGCAGCAGGAACAGAACGGCAATAACCAGCAAAGCGCCCTCGGCCAGGTTCTTACTGACTGTCTTGATGGTGGCTTCAACCAGATTGGTACGGTTCAGAACCGTTTTGGCCCTTACGCCTTCCGGCAATGATTTTTGTATCTCGGTTAATTTTTCATCCACCGCCTTTGCGACAACGCGGCTATTTTCACCGCGCAGCATCATGGCCGTAGCGACTACAACTTCATGCCCGTTTTCACTGGCGCTGCCTGTACGGAGTTCCTTACCCAGGCCGACCGTGGCAACGTCCCTCATATAGATAGGAACACCTTTGCGCGTCGAAACAACGACATTGCTGATTTCCTTGGTCGTCGTCAGGCGTCCGTCGGCGCGAACAACATAAGATTCGCCCTTTTGCTCCAGGTAACCCGCGCCCGTACTTGCGTTATTGCGTTCAAGCGCCTCTATCACGTCATTGAATGTCAGTCCAAGAGATGCCAGTTTCTGCGGATCAGGCTGCACATGGTATTGCTGGGCATAACCGCCGATGGAATCGACAGCAGCCACGCCTTTGACCGTCTTGATCTGGGGGCCGATGATCCAGTCCTGCACGGTACGCAGATACATTGCCTTCTCAAATTCGGAAGTGAGTTTCAGACCTTCCGGCGTGGTATAGGGCTGATCAGGCTTTTCGTATTCAACCGTCCACATATAGATTTCGCCGAGGCCGGTCGAGATCGCGCCCATCACGACCTCCGCACCTTCCGGCAGACTTTCCTTGGCGGTGGCCAGACGCTCATTGACCTGTGCGCGGGCAAAGTAAATATCGACGTCATCCTCGAATATGACTGTCACCTGCGCGAACCCATTGCGGGACATGGAACGCGTTTCGATCAGGCCGGGAATACCAGCCATTGCCGTTTCAATCGAATATGTGACCTGTTTCTCGACCTCGAACGGTGACAGGGCAGGCACTTCGACGTTGATCTGCACCTGATTATTCGTGATATCCGGCACGGCGTCGATGGGCAATTTGCCAAGGGCGTAAACGCCGTAAGCGGACACCGTTACCGTCAGCATGAGAATTAAAAGCCGATGGGCAATGGAAAAGCGGAGAATTTTCTCGATCATAACTTGGGTCCTTTAATGTGCGTGTTCGGCTTCGGCTTTGCCGAATTCAGCCTTGAGAGTAAATGTTCCGCTAACGGCAACCGTGTCTCCGGCTTGAAGGCCAGATACGATTTCAACATGGCGACTGTCTTCACGGCCTAAACCGACGACCCTCTTTTCAAAGCCCTTATCAGAGCGGACGAACACGACATTCTGCCCATCGACGCTTTGCACGGACTCTTTCGGTAGGATAAAATCGACTTCCTGCGCGGAAGTAGAGATAGCGGCGTTGGCAAATTCGCCTGGTCGCCATTTTCCGTCCGCGTTTTCAAGCTCAATGATCGCCTTGGCGGCGCGGGTTTCAGGATCAATAGCGGGGCTGACGAAAATCAGCTTGCCCTCGGCCTTGCCACCACTGCCCATGATGGTCGCGGGCTGTCCTTCCTTAACGAAAGGCAGATCGCCCGGCGCAATGGCGGTTTCAACCCACACCACGCTCAAATCCGCGACGGTAAAGGCCGTATGCGTTGTATCGACAAATTCTCCCAGCGTCAGCTCCCGCGCTATCACACGACCATCGAGCGGCGCTTTCAGTTGGTGAAAGCGGGCATTGCCGTTTCCGGCTATGTCGCCCTCATGCCCCAGCGTCTGCAATTTCTGCTTGGCAAGGTCGAGACGGATTTGAGCTTCCTGATGAGAATTTTTGGCGTTCAGGTAATCTTGCTCCGCCGTGATTTTCTTATCCCATAAACCTTTTTCACGGTTGAACGTGGTGCGCGCCAACTCCTCGGCCCGCTTCGTGGCCAGAAAATCCGCAACGGCTTCCGCCATTTCACGGCTTTCGATCAGGGCCAGAACCTCGCCTTTTTTAACCGTATCACCCAGATTCTTAAGGGCTTCCGTTACGACGCCCGCGACCTTCGGAACAATCTGCGCCATGCGGTCGGCGGCGGCGACGATCTTACCGGGAACCGTCACTTCCCGCGCCAATTTTCCGGGACCGACTTCGGATATTTTAATGCCTGCGGCTGTCAGCTGCGCCTCGTCAAGCTTTACAACTCCTTCCTCGCCATGATCTTCACCGCCTTCCGCGTGTTCACCACCTTCGTCACCATGTTCTTCTTTTGCTTCCTCATGACCGTGGCCATGCTTTTCTTCGCCTTTTTCCTTGTCATGGCTATCTTCGCCTTCGGCATGGCCGTGGCTGTCGCCATGCTCTTCGGCGGCATGGCTCTGCGGTGTGAATTCCTTATAGGCAAATCCGCCCACCAGCGCGATAACCGCTACAGACGTAATCAGAAGGGTTTTCAGTTTTGTTTTTCTCATGGTCTATTCCTTGTCAGAAGAGTTGTGTCCGTGCAGGGCCGTCATGCGCTCAATGGCCGCCCGCTGTCGGTGATAATCAAGAACCGCCTCGTTATATTGCCTGCGGGCGTCGAACAGGGTGCGTTGCGAGTCAAGCACTTCGAGATATCCGAATTTCCCAGCATCATATCCTTGACGGGAAAACGAAAAGGCTTCCTCGGCTCCCGGCAAAACAGAGTCATTCAGGGCACTGGCTTCACGATAGGCGCTTACAAAATTTTCGTAGGTTTCGATCAATGTGGATTCCAGCGATAACTGTCCGCCGCGCTGTTCTAGTTTAGCCGCGTTAAATTCATGTCCCGCCCGCTGGATACCGGCGCGATTGAGATTGAAGACGGGGATGGGAAACGAAATGCCTGCCACGAAAGCCTGGCTGTCGTCTTCGCGGAATTGCCTGACGCCGAAGCCTAGCGTCGGGTCAGGTAAAGCGTTGGCCTTTTCAAGCGATAAAGCGGATTGCGCCTGCGTAACGTCGGCTTCCAATCCCTTGGCGTCCGGGGTCTGATTCAATCGCTCCTGATAAAATGTGAAGGGTTGCGGCTCCGAAAGTATGGGCAGGCTTTGCGCGTCCACCGTAAAATCGCTTACATCTCCGCCCATCAAAAACGACAACGTCTGTTTTTTCGTACTGACGGCGCGCCGGGCGCGGTCAAGCGCGATTGCGCTGGATGACAATTCGATTTGCGCCTTGTTTTTCTGAATAGGCGGTTCTTTTCCCGCCTCCACTTTGGCGGCGACGCTATTCAACACTTCTTCGGCAAGATTACGTTCTTCTTCAATAACCGTCAGGTCGCGTTGCGCGGCGACCAGTTCGGCGTAAGCGGTCGTTATGTCCCTTATTAGATCAAGCCGCGCACCGTCGCGGGCATAATGAATTTTGGTTTTCTCCGCCTCTGCCACCCGAACGCGGTTGCCGCGCTTGCCAGGAAGCTCAACCAGTTGTTCCACACCATAAGTGATTTCCGCTCCGCCTGTGCCTTCCAGTGGCCCATCGCCGTAAATATTTTCGGCTTCGATGGATAATTCAGGGTTCGGTAACGCGCCCGCCTGCGACCGGCTGGCGGTGGCCGCATCGGCCCGGCTGGCGGACGCGCCCAAAACCGGCGAATGTTCCAAGGCCCATGCTATGGCCTGATCGAGAACAAGCATTGCGGGCGCTGCGGGCGTAACTGTCGGATTAATAAGGGGCGGAATCTCGCCTTTATCGGATTGCGCCAAAGCAGACGGCGCATCTTTTGCGGCGGGTTGCGCGAAAGCAGAAAAAGATGCGAGGTAAGTAGTCGCCAGAAGCCCTGCCAGCATTAGGCGTTTTGCGGTAACGGTCATTTTAGAAGTCCCTTATCGTGATTAAAGTGCATGAAGCATCACGCCGCCTGATGAGGACGGCAGCAAGGGATTGGCTCAATCAAGCCATAATCCCTTTAATCAGACGAGGGTTTTTGGGGGGCGTAAAAGGGTCGATATGTGACTATCGGTAGGAACCTGATCCGGCAAAGGCGAAAGGACGCCCGCAGTAATTTCAATGTTCATTGAAAAGTCTGGATGAAAACTAAGCTGTGAACCGCAGCAATGGTGGCAACTCATGCAACCACCACCCGCTTTATCATTATCATCTTTATCGCCATTATCTGTACTATCCGGCTGACAATCGGCGCACGATGCCATGCTTACAGCTTGCGCCCTTTCATCAGAAATCGGAGCAAAAGCATGCGCGGCGGCTGTGTAGCCACCGAAACCTATTGCAAAAATTAAAAGCATAAGGAGTACACGCATGATCATATATATAGCACCGCAGCAATTAACTAACAATCCGTTATAATTATATTTTTTCCAAAAAAATATAATTTTTGAGCTGCTGACATATATATGTCCGGATGACCCGCACAAAAATTTTAGATCATTTAAATCTTCAAATAAAAACCAAATTGACTTTGCCTTATATGTCTATATATTTGGACATATGGACATTCAAGAAGCCCTTATTGCCTTTGATGCACTCTCACAAGAAACCCGCCTTCGGGTCTTCCGCCTTCTGGTCGAATACGGCCCAGACGGCGCGCCCGCTGGCAAACTCAGCGATACGCTAGGCATTCCGCACAACACCCTGTCCTTCCACCTGAACCATATGAGCAACGCCGATCTGATCGTATCGCGCCGCGAAGGCCGCTCAATCATCTACAGCGCCAATTTTGATTTCTTCACGAGCCTGATCCGTTTTATGGTCGAGGATTGCTGCCGCGTGGAATTCGCTAGCATCCGCAATGATAAGAGAAAAGGATCATCCATCATTGAGTTGATGAATTGTTGCCAGACACCGCAGAAAAAGAAAAAATCATGAAAATTTCAGAGATAAAAAATAATTTAGCCAAAATTCAGACTATTAATTTCAAATTGCCAGATGGCTCATATTTGCCGCCTCACTTTCACGTAACGGAAGTTGGTCTTGTAACCAAGCATTTCATTGATTGCGGTGGCGTTGAGCGGAAAGAAACAATGGCGAACTTCCAACTCTGGGAGGCTGGCGATTACGATCACAGGCTGGCCCCACAAAAATTCCTGCATATCTTGAATCTTTCAAAAAAAGTTCTGGGCGATGAGGATCTGGATATCGAAGTCGAATACCAGCAAAACACCATAGGAAAATTCGGCCTCGATTTTGATGGCAAGGATTTCATCCTGACGACAAAGCAGACCGCCTGCCTGGCTCAGGATGCCTGCGGGATCCCTAACAAAGAGCCAGCACAAGCGGCTTCGTCGTGCTGCCCACCAACGAAAGGATGCTGCTAATGGCCCAGCGCATCCTTGTTCTCTGCACGGGTAATTCCTGCCGTTCCGTGATGGCGGAGGCGTTATTCAATCATCTTGGAAAAAGTTATATCGAAGCCGTCAGCGCGGGCAGTAATCCTGCAGGCCATGTCCATCCGAAATCTATCGAAACCCTGAAACTTCACGGCATTGATCCCGGCACCCCACGCAGCAAGTCTTGGGATGAATTTTCAGGTCAGCATTTTGATCTGGTCGTCACCGTGTGTGATGCTGCCGCTGCCGAAAGTTGCCCCGCCTTTATAGGGCCAGTGAAAAAACTGCATTGGAGTACGCCGGATCCAGCAAAAGCGACGGGTACAGACGCACAGATCGAGGCCGCGTTTGACGAAGCCTTCACGATGCTGAGAGACCGTATCGAGGATTACCTTAATGACGGCGTTTAGCCCTTTCGATCTGAAACGCAGGCTTTTTTCAGAATGGCTTGGCACGGCCCTTCTGGTCGCCGTTGTGATTGGCTCCGGAATCATGGGCGAAAATCTTGCAGACGGAAATGAGGCCATCGCGCTTCTGGGTAACACGCTGGCGACAGGTGCGGCGCTTGTGGTTCTAATTCTGATTTTTGGCCCGATATCCGGCGCGCATTTCAATCCGGTCGTAAGCCTTTCGTTCGCTCTGCAACGCAAGCTGCCTTGGCTGGAATTTCTGGCTTATATAATAGTGCAGATTATCGGAGGCGTAGCTGGCGCCATACTCGCGCATATCATGTTTAGCCTGCCCCTTATTGAAGCATCAACGCATGCGCGGACGGGCGTGGGCGTCTGGACCGGAGAGATCGTCGCATCATTCGGTCTGCTGGCCACCATCCTCGGCTGCCTACGAAGCCGTCCTGATGCTATCCCCTATGCAGTCGGCCTGTTTATTACCGCCGGATACTGGTTCACCTCATCAACGTCTTTTGCAAATCCGGCTGTTACCCTCGCACGGTCGCTGACAGATACTTTTTCCGGCATCAGGCCCGAAGATGTCAGCGGTTTCATGGCCGCGCAGATCATCGGGGCGGTACTGGCCACGGCTGTGTTTCATTGGCTTTGCAGCCAAAATAAGCTTAAGCGCAAAGATTAAGTCGACAATATTTTAATATGCAAATAAAAAATCTTCCATAATATATTCTTTAATCATTTGCCGAATCCAGATATGATAACGGCTTATCGAAAAAAATATTGATGGGCTTCTTGTCAGAGGAAAAACCGTCACGAAACGCAGGGTGAATAATGGGTTTTCTTCATAAAGGCTTGATGCCTCCATATCATGGTACGACGTTGCTGGGCGGCCTCGCAGGCATAATAAACAAACCGCGCAATCGATCCGAATGGGAAGATCGGTTCACGCATTGGCAACGTCCGGCCAGCGAGACCGAGGCGCAAAAAATTGAAACCGCCCGCAGCCGCGTTGTTCAGGCACTGCGCCGCAGCACATTTCTTCCCACGCGTTCTTGGGAAATCATCCCGCAAGGTAGCTATCATAACCGGACAAATGTTCGCCAAGACAGTGATGTCGATTTGTGCGTGTGCCTGACAGATGTTTTTTTCTGGGACCAACCGCCCGGCGCGCCACGCGCGCAGATCGAAACTGGCATGGGCTTCACAGACCTTAATTTCACTTTTGTCGATTATAAAAACCATATCGCTAAATGTATCGGCGATGAATTTGGCGCCGCCAGTACGGAGACTGGCAATAAGGCGATCCAACTTCATAAAGACGACGATACGCGCATCAGCGTCGATGTCGTCCCTGCTTATCTCTACCGCCAGTATGGCACCGCCACAACGATCCTTGGAGGCTGGCCGGTAAAACATGCAGGCATTGGCCTGGTGACGAATGACGGCGAACGGAAGATAAATTTTCCGATTCAGCACTACGAAAATGGGTGTACAAAAAACGATAGAACGAAAAGACGCTATAAACGTGTCGTGCGGATTCTAAAGCGACTGCGAAATCATATCGATAATAACGGCACCACGCCGCAGGATATCAAACGCGCTTCGGGCGGTACGCCCTCGTTCCTGATTGAGTCCCTTGTTTACAACTGCCCTGATAATCTTTTCGGCGCCACTTCCATTTACGACGATGTCGTTGCCGTACTCAAATTCCTTGATGACAGCTTCAAAACCAGTTCTGTTGCGACTATTCTACTGGGCCTGAATGCTCATGGTTTTAAAGAGGTCAACGGCATTAAAGACTTATTCGGCACTGGCCAAGCTTGGAGCTTTCAGGACGCTCACGCCTTCGTTCTTGGCGTACGGCTCTACATGGAAGTGTGATGCATCAGCTTCTTTCCCTGAAAATCAAAATCGGAATTGTCGTTGTCTTGGCATTCGCCATCTCATGGTCCGCGACCGCCTTAGGTTTAAACCCGCCAGCCGTGGGACTGGTCGTTGGCCTAACTGAGTGGGTTATTATCTTCTTACTATTTAAATCATGGGACTCTCTTCATGCTCTGCCGGTGCCTCTTCCTGGGTGGGCCGCCGTTGATCTAAATGGGATTTGGGAAGGGGAAATAAAATCGCAATACGAAGAAGGCGGAAACCCGGTTTCAGCCAGCATCCCCGCATTCCTTGAAGTCCGGCAGAGCTGGCAGGCTATTATCCTGTCCCTTGAAACCGCTTCGATGACAGGGGAAAGCCAGTGCGCGTGTCCAAGCTTCAATCCCCTGACCCGCAAAATGACAATCCGTTATTTCTATGAAACAAAAACCACGGTCGCGGAAGCCCAGAAAAATCCCCCTCAAAGGAACGGCAGTGCGATTGCTGAAATAAATTTTAATGAACCAGATAAAATGACAATCAGCTATACAAACGAACGTGGACGTGGCGGCGACATTGTTCTTTCACGAAAAAACAGGTCCACGATTTCATAAGTTTACGTCAAGCAAATTTGGTTGCTTATCTTGTTCTGGTTGACAAATTAGTGCCTACATTTCAAAAGCTTATCCATTTCATGTTTATATCCAGTCAACTAAGTTTTTTTGCCTGTCACTAGAAAAGTCCCGCGCGTTGCCCACCCCTAGAGGATGATCGCAGACAGGACCCGCTGAATTTCTGGCGACCATGCTGAAGATCGGGAGCGTGGAATCTGAATTCCACGCTCCCTCCCTTTAGGGAGGGAGGAGAGACTGGGATCTGAATGCAGGATAAAAGCCGTTGCCTGCCTGAGTTTGCACCAGAAACCCAGAAATTAATCCAGATTCATATTATTTTCTGGTCTAGCCGCAAGCCCCTGTAAAACAACCATTCCAGTTCCGCGCAGATTCCAGATTTATCCAGACTCTAATCTGCGGCCATCCTCGTCCTGGTAAACCCAGACATCCGGATTCTCGACCGTCAGCATATGCCCTGTTTCCGCATGCATATAATGCGTCGGTTTCACCGGTGTCATATCGCGCGTGATCTCGCCGGTGCTTTCATCAATCATCTCCGGCCCTAGAATCATATTTTCAACACAGAGATAGCCGAATTTGCTCCGGGCTGTCCCTATGCCCGTGGTGGGGTGCGGGGCTTTGTACGACTTTATATGGCCTTTTGTCATCAGGACGCGGATGCGGTTCTGGATTGTCGAATGACTGCCCAGTCCAGCCTTGCCCTCGAACGCGCCGCAGAACTGCTCCATCACATAAAGCCTGCCGTCCAGTGCCTCGTCCATTAGCATCTGAACGATGACGTCACGCTGCCGGTCGCGCTCGGCATCCAGCTTGCGTCCGTAACTGTCGCGCACCAGTCTGGTTTGGTTCTGGTCTACAATTATCCATCGCCCATCAACCTTATCGACAAAGAAAGCGTCAATTCCCGGTCCGTTACGCAGCTCAAAAAACAACTGCCGCGCGGCAAGCGTCTCGTCTGGCCGGTAAATAAGAACGCCGGACGTATAGTAACCGCGCAGACTGCTGGCACCGCTTAACGCCTGAAACGGATCTTCCCTAAACTGCTGCTTTGAAAGTTTACGCGTATGATGAACCAGCACAACAGCCGCCTTCGGATTAAGAGCCAGCCTGAGTCTCTCAATTCTTTGCCGCAGAAAAAACATCATGGCCGTATTGTCATTCTCCCCCATGCCGCCATCATCCGGCCCGCCGTCAAACACATTGCGGATAGGATCGACGATGATGACATCAGGTGGCGCATCAGGAAAACACTGTCGAACAGACGCCATCACCTGCGCCAGTCCCTCATCATTCAGGATCATCTGCAATTGCGGCGTGACAAACAGGTTCTGTCCTGCCTTCTCCAGCACCTCCCGCGCGAGGGCCGTTTTCTGAATACGCTCTTTCAGGTACGGATATTGAATTTCGGCCTGGAGATAAAAAACGCGCAAGGGCATCTCTATCGCAAAGCTCAGGAAATCCTGTCCCGCCGCCATGTGCATGGCGAAACTCAGAATAAAATCGCTTTTTCCAACCTTCGGTGGACCGCCTATGACCATCGTTCCACCTTGCGTTAGCAGGCGCGAGCCAACCATATCCGGCGGGGGCGGATTTTTATCAGCCATGATGACCGCGAGGCTATAAGCCATGATGTCCTGCGGTGGACTGCCCATAAATTCCACGGATCGCCCATCCGCCTGACGCATTTTTCCGGTGGCGTGGCGCTGGATAATCCGTTCAATCATCTTCCGCAAGGCGGTCGGCCCGCGCCCCTCGGCTTCCAGATTGCCCGTGCGGGAAACAACCTGACCTTCGTAAAGCAGCCATATTTTATCGTACAGGGCTTGCGCGCCCGAAGATTTTCCGTGCCTTTCCAGATCCTCATAAAATACCGCGCTGACAAGATCGCGCATGAAGGTTTCCCGGCCATCCGTCACCCTTCCCAGACCATCCCGCGTCACGGGCATCGCCGCTTGATCCGGCGTATCCTCATGTCCGTTGAAAATGACAGGCACATCGCGCTCGATCTGCTCCAGCATGTAAACCCTTGGTATGTTTGGCGTGATAAGTTCAGTCATTTCATGCTGGCGCGCATCCTTGACCGCCCAGGCAACCGATCCGGCGAGCCGCAGGATACGTCCGGGGTTGACGACGCTTTTATCACCGTCCAGCCAGTGCGCGAGCCGAGCGTTCATCGTTCTTGCTAAGGCCGGATCTTTTATCGGCTCCTCCAGTTTCCACCATAATTGCGCCCGCACATAAGGATGACGGCCCGTGATCACAGTAAAACTGGGGAGAATATTTTTAAGTTTTTCTTGTGCGTTTTCATACGCGCCCGGCTCATCCAGATCAACATACAGGGCGGTTAAACAGAGAAAATCAGCATCACCGCACCGCCTGTTGGTGGGAACCAGCCCGTTTCGCAGCGCAGCGCCCATATAAACATTCTGACCGTCAATACGGTTGATGTCCCGCGCCTTCCCGGCGATCTGGTCTGTCGAGCACGGACCGTGGCTGTTATCAGCCCTGTCGACCGCCTTGCTCTGGCTATCCCGCCAAGCCAGTTCTATCGCCCCACTGATCTGATCGCTGAACAACAGATCCAGATGACGCTGCATAATTTCAGCATCAGGAATAAGGATATTTTCTGTCATGCATGGTTTCCTTTTGGCGTGATGTCGCGGATCGTGACCGTTTCATCGAGGAAATACCGCGCCTGCTGGCCAATACCATCGCGGCCCGCCAGTGGCTCCAGCCGCGAAGAGATAAAAATCTGATGTTCGTGGCGTAGAGCGTGAATGTATTGCGGCAGGTTCCACAAGCTCCAGGGCGGCCCTATGACCTCCGTCCGCGTGATCCCTCCAGGATTTTCCAGCAAGGCTTTCAACGTGCGCGCCCGCTGCCCTTTCAGAATATGCAGCGACAACCTGTCTTTTTTATCCGGCGTCCAGACCGTTACCTCCAGGCAGATTTCGGGATCATAGGTCTGGCCCTGAAGATTGCGCCTCATGCCGATCTCCCGTCACTCTGAACATTGTTCTGTTCGTCCAGCCACGCGAAAAAGGATTTTTCGTCTATCAGGACACGACGGCCAGCACGGCGGATGACTTTATTGAAGCCATTCTTATCGGCATAGAATACGAGGTGACGAAGACCGCCGATGGGTGGCCATGCATGATGGCTGGGCCATTCCGTCAGGGGGATGATGCGGGTGGGCGGATTTGGCTCTGACATATATCTTCTCCTGTCTGTTGCTTATCGCCGTACGATTCCGTACGGCACAGGAGAAGGTTGCCTTTATTTAAAACACCTGAGAATTACGCAAATTTTATTTGCCTACGCAGATAATTTTTGCGTGGTGAAGACCTCATCATCTTCGCCAAGGATCATTTTCAAAAGCGTCATTTCATTATCGTAGCAACGCTGGTCAAAAGCGCGGGCCGCTTCGCATGCGGCTGTCATGGCCTCAATAACCCTTTTATGGTCCTCGTAATCAGATGGCGTGTCGCCGGGAAACGCGCGCCCTGCCTCATATAGTTCATGCACATATTCTAGAGGAACCCTGCCGTATTTCAGCCTAAAATCCCTGCATTCCATGACAGGTTCTGTTTTCGGGTCGATCCCGTAAATATTTCTTATTTTGTAATATCCGTCCCTGACTGTCGTTTCGGAGGCAGGAAGCCATTTAGAAACGGCATGGATAGTGCTTAAAACATCTGCGCCATGTGAAACGATATAGGAAACAAGCGCACCGATACGTTCATTCTTGTCCTGCGTAGACATTTTCTTTTCCAGCTCTTCATTCAAGCCGTCGATAATCCATTCTGCATCCTCCCTGTTATTATCCTTCTGATAATAATCATAGACAAGATTCCAGATAGCCCCCTTCAGAAAACGAACATCTTTTTTATTCCGAAGATAAAGATCTTTCTGCTCACGCAGCTTCTGTTGTAGATCCATCCTGACCTCCGAATATCTTTTCATTCATGCTGGCGACAACCGAATGCGTATGCGCCTCGGACAGGTGGGCGTAGCGTTTGACCATCTGTAATGTCTTGTGACCCAGCACCTCGGCAATTTCAGTTAGGGTGGCGCCGTTCATGGCAAGATACGAAGCGGCGCTATGCCGCAGATCATGGAAACGAAAATCCTCAATACCAGCATTGATCATGGCGTTTTCCCATGCCGTACGAATATCGATAGGTTGGCATTTATACGCGCTGGAGAAAGCGTATTCACATTTTTGATCCCACGCTTCCTTGTGGGCTTTCATCAAAGTATAGGCATAGCCCTGCAAAGGCAGAGAGCGTCGTTCGCCGTTCTTGGTTTCATGCAGAATGATCCTGCGGCGCTCCAGATCAATATCTTTCCATTTTACGCCGATGATTTCCATCTTGCGAGCGCCGGTACTAAGCGCCAGAACGACAATTTTATAGAGATGCGGATTATCGCTCTTCTTACAAGCCTCCAGCAGGCGGCTGCGTTCCTCGTCAGATAGGAAACGAACACGTCCCCGAGACTCTTTGAATTTTGAAACTTTGCCTATGGGATGGATTTCCAGCCATTCCCAATCGTTGATCGCAACCGTGAAAAGATGACTGAGCGCGCCCGTGTAACGGTTGGCCGTGACAGCGCCGCGTTTACGGCCATATTTATTTTCTGTCCCGATCATCTTATTGCGGGTTTTCACAATCAACGACGGCGTAATATCGGCAAGGGAATAAGCGCCCAGTTCATTCTCCCAGAAATCGAGATAATGTTTCTGGTTAATATTATTCGCCTTCTTGTGAATGAGGATATCATCACGATAACGCTGAATGGCATCGGAGAGGGTGTATTTGCGAGACTGGCTGGTTTTAAAATGTCGACCTTCCCGGATTGCGGCTTCGGTCTGCTGAACCCATAGCTTTGCGTCAGTGATACGCTGGAAAGTGGCAATTTGCTGGGGATGCCCATGCAGCCTGATACGGGCGCGATATGATGCTGTCCCATCCTTGGCTATGCGTTTTTCAATTGTTGCCATACTCCAAATCCACAAAAGAACAAAGTGAGTACAAATATTTGGCCATACACGCCAACAGACTGCAACACTTATCTATCTGGTGTGAATATATAAAATATAACAATCACTTACGGACTCATACCATCGCATGGGACAATTGTCGGGACATTAGGGTGAGGAATCAGCAAATATTATCGCCCGGTGTGGCTAATGATTGCTGATCTTTGTGAAAAACTGTCCCATGAGTGTCCCACGGAGCATGAAACAGAAATGACCCCTTGCGGAGCCATCTTCTAAGTCTTTGAAATATAACGATTTTCCTTGGTTGCGGGAGTAGGATTTGAACCTACGACCTTCAGGTTATGAGCCTGACGAGCTACCGGGCTGCTCCATCCCGCGATCAATGAAAAGATATATGTAGATTGGTAAACTCTATAAGGTATCCGGAGCGTCCGACGTTGTACCCTAGTGCGCCGGGCAAAGCAAGGCTTAAAAATCCTTCAAAAACCCTTATTTTTTCAAAGGGTTGACAGTAAAAGCCCGACCGCGCCGAGCATGATGAGCAGGCTGGCGATGGGGTTCGCGTCATCATAGGTATGGCGGAACTGATTCAGCAGATAAAGCCATATAGGAGTCATCGCCATCACAATCCCGGGATAGGTCGGGTTCGGGGAGAGGCTAAGCGAGAACGTAAGCGCCAGATACATACCGGCCGTCCAGAAACCGCACCAGAAACCGCACCATAAAAGCTTGCGGTCGAGAAACTTGATAATGCGCCCGCCCGTCGGTACAGGCAGCGCCGCGATCCACGCCGTAATCGCACAGACACAGATGGAAAGAAACGTATAGGCGATCGCCAGCGGGTAAATGCCATGACTGCCGACCAGAACCCATTTCGTCAACGCGTCGGTAATACCAAAAGCAAGCCCGACGGGAAGCACAATGATGAAACATTCCCATGAATTATCGTTACGACGAATTCTCTGTAGCGAAATGAAAATCATCATCAGCGAGAATACGGCAATACATACTTGTACCGGCTTATCAACAAGCGCGGGCCTTTCGCCGGGCGCGATCATCCACCATGTCGCATAAGCGCCGATCGCCGCCACCGGCAACATCATCGATGTCACACGGCCCGTTTTGCGCGCGGCAAGAGACAGGAACATGATCATGCCGATCGCGGTGACAACACCGTCAATGCTCGCGACCAGGTAAAAATTCTGATTGGACAGGATTGAAGGCCAGGACATCAACGGCAATGCCATGCCGATCATCAAGGCCGCGAATGTGGACCGCCATGCATTTAAAAGCTGCGGCTCCAGTCTGAATTTACGGTTTGATTCTGCAAGAACGGCAGCAAAAAGACTGGCGCATAACGCCCAAATAAACCACATCTGCGATAACCGCTCCCCAAAAGAAATGACAGAGAATAATCAAGAAAAGACAAACATCGAAAAACAATTTCCATTCTATCATGGATGAATTTCGAAAAATATATTGAAAATACGCACGTAAGGCAGCACCCTCGCTTTACCGCCCGAATGCGACAATTGAGACAAATGCAATCAAAAAAGTAATGTCCTACCTTCGCATGAGATTTGGCACTGGTCTAAAGACCCGATTCCGGTTAAAATAGTTCCCAGTCCATGGCTCAAGAAGAAGAAACATCCCGCCTGTCTTATGCATCCATCATCGGGGCCGCCTTCGGCTTTCTGATGATCATTGTCGCGATCCTGTTCGGCACGCGCAATTACTTGGCATTTGTAAGCATTGAAGGCCTGTTGATCGTGATCGGCGGCTCGCTGGCCGTCGCCTTTATGAGCTTTCAGGCGAATTACGTTGTCGCCGCCCTGAGAGGCATCGGCTCGATGTTCATGAAGGCTACGGCCACGCATGAAACGCTTCATCACGATATGGTCGAAATCATCGCCTGGGCAAAAATCGTCAAGGGCAAGGGCCTGCGCGGTCTCGAGGACGAAACCTATAACAATCCTAATAACGACAGTTTCGTCCGTTACGGACTGGACATGGTGGTCAGCAACTATCTGCCCGAAGAAGTCCGCACTATGATGGAAACGGCCGCCGATGCAGCCTATGACCGCGACACGATCCCTGCACGTGTGCTGCAGGCAATGGCAAGTCATGCTCCGGCCTTCGGCATGGTCGGAACGCTGGTCGGGATGATCATCATGCTGGGCAGTTTCTCCGGTGACATGTCAGGTGTCGGCAAAGGCCTCTCGGTTGCACTGCTCGCGACACTCTATGGTGTCGTGACAGCCCGCATGTTCTACCTGCCGGCAGCTTCGAAAATCATTCAGAAACAGGAAGGGCTGCGCTTCCGTAATCAACTCATCACCGAGGGCATGGTGTTATTGGTCGCCAATAAATCACCGCGCTATATCCAGGACTGGCTCAACAGCTTCCTGCGCCCCGAAAGCCATTATGATATTGATGCAAAGATTCAGGATCTTTTGAAAAAATAGGCAATGCGAAAATTTAAATACCGCAGGCAGAACGAAGAGCCGCACGTCGACGACTGGCTGATGACCTATGCGGATATGATCACGCTTCTGCTGTGTTTCTTTGCCGTCTTTCTTTCAATGTCACAACCGCGCAGCGACAAACTCGACCAGGCCAAAGTAGAGGTGAAGAAAGTTTTCGCAACGCCCGAAGATATTATAGAACGCAAAATCCCGACCATCACCAACGAAAACCTGCCGAGCGGCAACGGTATATTACCGACCAATACCGCAAACCCTTTCGGCCTGATCTCGACAAACCGCAACATTGAAATTACGCCCGGCGATCGCCTGACAACGATCGAGATGAACAGTTCGGCCTTCTTCCCGAGCGGCTCCGCCGTGCTTAATGCCGACGGCATGAAAATCCTTAACAATATCGCCGCGATTATCAAAGATGACAAATTTAAGGATTACCGCGTAATCGTTGAAGGTCATACGGATGACGCGCCGATCGCCACCGCCCAATATCCATCGAACTGGGAACTTTCCACAGGTCGCGCAGCGAGCGTTGTCCGCCTGCTGATCGATAACGGCGTTCCCGCCCCGCGCATGCAGGCGGCGGGCTATGCGGATACTTTCCCAAAGGTACCTAACCGCAACGCCGACGGCACGCCCAATCCTGAGAACCAGGCTAAAAACCGCCGTGTGATTATCCGCCTGGAAAAGATCGATAAAAAAGATAAATAAGGATATCTGAATCACTATGCAAAGGCTTCCCTCCTCCGTCCAGTCGGACAGATTGATATTGAGACCCTTGTTGGAAAAGGATATTCCGGAATTTCTGGATATTATCCAGGCATCCAATACCGAATTCTCAAAATGGTATAGTGGCGCATGGACAGACAAAGAACTGACCTTTGAAAAAGCGAAAATCTATATAGCGGATTGTCTTGTCGATATTGAAAAACGCAATTTTATCCAATTGGGCGTGTTTGATAGACAGACAGAAAAATTGATTGGCGCAGGATCATTGCATCATCTGGATTGGACAGTACCCAAAGGCCGCATCGGTTATATTGTCGATACACGTGAAACAGGCAAGGGCTACGCGACTGAAATCGCCAATATCATGACACGTTACGCCTTTGATATATTAAAATTTCTGCGTCTGGAAATCCGAGCAGAAACAAGAAATATCCCGAGCAATATCATCCCTCGAAAACTGGGATATGAATTTCTGACCGTATTTGAAAAGAATAAACGTGGAAAGGACGGCACGCTGTGGAACCTGGAGATCCATGTCAGATTCGATACAGATAATATGCCACCGCTAAACCTCGTTTATAATGATTAGCGATTTTCTCAATTACGCCTCAATTATGCTGTTTCCCGAATATCCGGAACATATTTAAACCTCGTTCGTTGGTTAGTATCAGCAGAAATGAGGTGTTTCATGGGCCACAAAGAAAAAGAAGAAAAAAAACTGGATAAGGAAATCAAAGATAGTTTTCCAGCCAGCGATCCGCCAAGCGGCAACGTCTTCGTCGGCGCACCGACGAACGAAGAATGCGCGCATTGTGAAGACAGAAAAAAACTGAACCCAAAACATTAAAAGCCCTTTCGGGCTTTTTCTTTTAGGCCGGTATCGTAAAGAGGATTTTACAGCCTGCCTTATAGGTGGGATCGACCCAGATATTGCCGCCATGCATCTCGACGATTTTTCTGCACAGGGATAACCCGATCCCGTAACCGTCGCTCCCATTCTCGACCTGCTCATAAAGCCTGAAAATGTTTTCCTGCTGTTCGCTGGTGATGCCACGCCCGTTATCTTCGATAGAAAACAGATGGAATTTTCCCGATCTTTCATGCCGGATAATAATCACCGGCTTTTCTTCGGACCTGTATTTAATACAGTTTTCAACCAGGTTATGCATCAGCTGGCGGAACAGATTGCGGTCCACTTTCAGCGTCGGCAGGATGGTCGATAATATTTTTGCGTCCTGCTTCGCGATCACATGCGCCAGGTTGAACTTGACCTCTTCGATCAATATTCCGCTGTCTATTTCGACAAGTTCGAGGATCTTCGAATTCTTGCGCTTATAGCTGGAGAGCAGCGCGCCGATCTGCGCGATCAACCCCTCGCCGCTCTGTTTCATCATATCGAGAAACTGAATCGAATTCTGGGTCAGCTTGTTTCCCTTGTCGAGCCTGATCAGCTCAATCCCCGACAAGAATGCACCGAGCGGCGATCGCAAATCATGCGCGGCGATCGCTGCGAAATTCTCAAGCGCGATATTCGTCTGCGCGAGCATTTTTTCCCGCTGCGCCCATTTCGAAATGTCCTCGCAGATTCCGAGCATCAGAACCCGGCCCATATGGTCAGTGAAACGGATTTTCTGCGACTGGATCGTATGGACCTTGCCTTCATAATCGGTAATGTCCTCGATAAAGGAACTATAACCGCTGTCCATTGCCTTGCGGTCTTCTTTTAAAAAGACCTGCGCTTCTTCTTCGGAAAAATTTTCAATCGTCGTCGTGCCGATGATTTTATCGCGCTGCTCTGGCGGATAGATTTGCAGGAACGTCTTGTTCGCGTAAAGAATTCTGAACTTTTCGTCTTTAACAAAAATCCAGTTCTTGCTGTTGTCGAGCAATACCGACGTGAAATCGCTTATTTGAATTTCATTCATATTGCTGGCTAATTTGGCGTAAGCCATATCATCCCCCGGATGGTGGTTCTAATGTGCTTCCCAATAATATACGAATGAGAGATGATAATCCCAAAAGGGCTCAATAGTCAAAAAAATCTATACTGCTTTGCAGGATGCTATAATGTCGCAGCCAGATCAGTGGTTTGCGCATTATTTCCAATATCAACACCCTTTTCGCGCATCGACTCTTTTATTTTTTCTTCAATACGCTGCTTGATTTCCGCCTCGGCCTTGGCGCGGTCTTCTGGCGACATCGCCGCCAGGCTTTCTTCTGTATAACCGCATTCGCGCAGAACGGCATCGCGCATGAGTTCTTCCGGCGACTTGTTCATAAAGTCATGGAACATGTCTTCGGCGCTCTTGGAGACTTTCTTTGGCGTGTCATCAACCTCAGCATCGATCGCCGAGCTTTCAGGCGACTGCGCGATGCTCTGCGCCTGCCATAATGTATTGGCGGTCGTCGAATTGCTGATCGTCTTGCCGGTAATCGCCGCCGACCCGGCAGATTTTGCCGATGAAGAGGAATTTGTGTCCGTCAGCAGCGCATTGCTATATTGCGCGCCCCAGGCGGTATTTTTCTTCTTAACGCCAGTATTATCAAGGTCATAAGCGCCATAAGACAGCGTGCCGATCAGTGATGATATGCTCATTGAAATGCCTTTAAATTTTTTACCGGCATTCAGCGATGCAATTTCAAAGCCAGGGTGCCCTAGATGGCGACAATCTCCCAGCCCGCTTCATGGGGGATCATATGATAAATCCGCGCATTCTCGACAGCGACGCGCCCCTGCAATTCGGTTGCCTCAAGCACGCGGCGGATCGTGCCGGCATGGCAGACGAAGAGAACGGTCTCCTGGATCGCCAGATGCCTGTTTATGGCCGCAATGACGCGCGTGAAATGCGCGGAGCCGCTTTCTTCCTCGGGCAGCATCTTCAGTTCTTTCTGCCGCTGCTCGCTGATCTTGCCGTCAAGCGTTCCGAGATGCCGCTCGTTCAAATCAGCATCTATCGTGAATTCAAGATGCGGGGCCAATAACGCGGCGGTCTGCTGCGCGCGCTTTAAACCGCTGGCGATGAGTTTCGCAGGAGCGGCGGAAAGATCTGAAAAAATCGCGCGCGCCTCCACCGCCTGCGCGCGCCCGATCTCAGTGAGGTCCGGATCGCTGCCGCCGCCGGAAATCAACCCGAGCGCGTTATCCGCGCTCTGGCCGTGACGCATCAGGTAAAATTGTTTTTGAATGATCATGTATCGCGGATCCTATCATGCAGGAAATAAAAAAACCCGGGGTTTCTCCCGGGTTTTTTGGAATCAATATGCGAGTCTATTTTTTACTGGCCGAAACCAAGCTGAAGTTTTGCCGCTGACACGCTCCAGCTCCAGAAATCGGAACCGGTATCGGCGGTCGATTCCATTTTGACAAGCAACTGGCTCATTTTCTCCACGCGGCTTACTTCGCCGCCTTCCGGTGTAAAACCTTCATAAGCGCTCACGATAAGACCGGCTGCGATATCAATATGCTTGTCGAGCGTATCTGCCGCGCGGGCAAAAGCGCGTTCGACCTGATCTGCACGATGCGCGCCGATCGTCTCTTTAAGCTCTGTAATTTTTTGTGTCTTGGAAACAACGCCATGTTCACTTGCACGTGGATCGTTCGATTTCAACTCGCGCAGCAGGACATTCGCCGCCGGGTCGATACCGGTTTGCAGGGCATTATAGAATTCAACGCGGAGAGGCGTGCCGTTTGCAACGAGGGCATCTGCCATTTCTTGGTTCATGAATTATTTCCTTTACTCATTAAAATTCGAGTTATGAATATCAGTAGGCGATGATTTAAGTCAACAAAAACACGCTTTTTGCAATTTGGGCCGTTTTATGTAATAGTCCTGTTCTAACTGCGTACATCAAGGGTGAATGACCTATGAGTGAGCCAACGCCTCAAAACCCCTCTGCGGCAGATAAAAAGCCGAAAAACTCCATTTTTGGCACTATCAAGCGTAACGCCCCGGGCCTCACAAGGGTTTTTCTAGGCTCCACAGCAGCTCTGTTTGTCGGCGCTACTTTCACGGATACGACCCAGGCCAATAAAATAAAATTTGTCGTCACCGCACCCGAGGGCGTAACACCTGCGCAATCCGACAGCGGCCATTATATTTTCAGCGGCGACGGCTACACAGCCTATGGGCTGATCAGCAATCGCCTGAGCACCGAGCTTGAAGCAAAACTCGGCCCCGAAGGCGAAGGCTATGGCGGCTATCTCGGAACCGGCGGCAGTTATCTGAATCTGCAGGAAGTCGCGCAGGACGGAAATGAATTGTCTCTAGGCATCGTGCAGAGCGATGTTCTTGAACAACAAATGCAAGCCGACGTAACGCTCAAAAATAAAATCCGCCCTCTTATCACGACGAATATCATCGAGACGGTTTTGATGCCGTCGACACGCGCTGAATTCAAGACATTACAGGATCTCGCCAAAGCCTCGGACGATGCGGCACAAGGCAAAAGACCGAAGATCAAAATCGCGACATCCAGCGCCTATACCAGCGGTTCCTATTACTCTGCAACTATCATCGCTAAAGCGTTAAATCCTAAAGGCATCGAAATTCTGGATTGCGCAACTGCGGAAAACGCTATCAATACGGCTAAAAGCGGCGCAGCCGATACCGCGCTCGTCGTCGAATATCCCGGCAAGATCAAAAAGCAGGTACATAGCGCGATCGCTCAGATCGAAGAGACCGGCATGCATCTGATACAGGCCGATGCGACCAGCTACGCTTCATCTTTCTCTAAAAATTATTCGCTGGTAAAAGTTCTGATTCCCGGACAAGCCGATTTTCAATCTCTTCTTGCGACACCTGTAGCCATCGTCGGACGCAATCCTGCCAGCGTTGAAAATGGCGGCAGCAGAAATCTCACCGCCTATTTCCAGCAGAAACTGCAGCTTGAAATAAAAGCGCAGGATATATGTTTTGAACAACAGTTGCCCGGCCTCGCGATTATCGCCCAGCCGGCGGGAAGCGCCATAGACGCGCACGCAACATGCGTTGCCGAACCGTCACAGATTTCGAAAATCACCGCACAGCTTCATAATCTTAAATGGCCGGGATCGCCCAGCAAAGCTCAGGCCGCCTCATTGCAAATGCACTAGGCGAGCTATAAATCAGCTCAAAACAAGCCTGTTAATCGCCATTAAGGCGACGTATGCCATTGATCTCACAGCATATAAACTATTTTTTAACCATATAAGCTGTATTTTATAAGTATTATCTAATAAATTAACTTATGTTATTGAAATACCGTTATGCGCTACAAAGAAAATGGAAATGTCCTATTTCTGATCCTGATCGCGGTCGCGCTTTTTGCCGCGCTTTCCTATGCCATTACCCAAAGTTCGCGTTCCGGAAACGGCGATATCAGTAAGGAAAAGGCGGCGCTGATTGCTTCACAGATTACCCAATATGGAGCCTCAATAGAAAGCGCCGTATTGCGCATGAGAATGAGCAACGGCTGCAGCGACACCGATATCAGTTTTGAAACTGCTCTATCTGCATATGATTTTACACATACACCTCCGGTCGCAGATGCCTGCAAGATATTCCATCCAAGTGGCGGCGGGATTTCCTTTCAGACCCCCATCGACTGGTTTGATACCAGCAGTTCCAGTTACGATCCCAGCGAGGCCGCCTACGTTACCTGGGGCAATGGCGAATATAACGTACAGGATATAGGCACAGATGCCCCGGATCTTGTCTTTTCATTGTGGGGTTTGAAAAAATCAGTCTGTAACGAACTCAATAAAAAATTGGGCATTATATATTCAGGCGACGATCCGCCGGCAGAAACCGTAAATGCAAATGTTGACTATCAGGGCACTTATCCGGCAACCGCCGTCAATGTTATTGGCAGCACGGCGACGGCTTTGGTAGGGCATAGTTCAGGTTGTTTCTCCGATCCTACCGGCTATGTTTACTATCACGTGCTGATCCCGCGATAGACTATATCTTCATCCGGATAATCCGAGTTCAAAAAGAAAAACCCGCCGGATTTCTCCAGGCGGGTTTTTAAATTCTATATCGTCTAGGTTTAGAAAATATCTTCTTCTGTGCTTGAAAGATCTGGCAGCGACTTACTCTCCCATGTCTTAAGACATAGTACCATCAGCCCGGAGGTTTTTCACAGTCCAGTTCGAGATGGGATGGCGTGTTGCACACTCGGTGAAACCACCAGATCATTCAAGAACAGAAAAAGATAACAACAACTAGTTTTAGATTTGTCTCGATTAGAGGGTATTTAATTAAGGTGTAAGGTATTTTTCATCCTATGCTGAATTCATATTTCAGTCACAGCGTAAGCCCTCTTTAAAGAGTGCATTTATCACTGCGCGCAATAATCACAGCAACGGCAAGCCGTTGCGTGGAATTCAAGCCGATCGAGCAATTAGTACTGGTTAGCTACAAACCTTACGGTTCTTCCACATCCAGCCTATCAACGTGGTAGTCTTCCACGGCTCTGATAGGGATACCTAGTTTTGAGGCTGGTTTCACGCTTAGATGCTTTCAGCGTTTATCCATTCCGCACATAGCTACCCTGCGGTGCCGCTGGCGCGACAACAGGTACACCAGAGGTGCGTCCATCCCGGTCCTCTCGTACTAAGGACAGCTCCTCTCAAGTATCCAACACCCACGGTAGATAGGGACCAAACTGTCTCACGACGTTCTGAACCCAGCTCACGTACCTCTTTAAATGGCGAACAGCCATACCCTTGGGACCTTCTCCAGCCCAAGGATGTGATGAGCCGACATCGAGGTGCCA
>JBEHYB010000010.1:0-38946 GCA_048498395.1 Pseudomonadota bacterium | reverse complement strand
CGGCATCTGCCATTACTGCTGGCAAAACATGATCATACATATAGTCCATCATATATGCGCTTCCTGCCATAAAGCCGCCAACGCTAATTAGACCCTTACCCCAGGGATTAGGAAAGGGAAGAGCAACTCGCTTCGAAAAGAGCAGCTCCAGACAACCCTCCAGCTATGCCCCAACTCTGTTTGGCAAATTCATTTAGGGGTGTTCCCGAATTATAAACAGCAACAGCCATTCCCACAAACGCAGTAATTAATCCTAACCCTGTAATGGTTTTTGTTGCAGCCCCCACTTCAGTTGTATCATAAATTGCGAGATAGCCATTACCACTAAACCCCTGTGAAACGGCCTGACCAAATGTCAATGTACCCGCACCAATACTGCCTGAATAAGGCGATAATACCTCTTTGACTACATAGTCATTACCTTTTAGATATGCGCCAATTGTCGATAGCGTATAATCAGACAGAAAATTTCTTACTGCATTTTCATTTGATAAACTGGATGTAGCTTGCAAGTTTGAATAATTAGAATTTACAGTAGGTATATAAGATGAACCGCTAGGCAGAGATGATAAAACTAAATCTTTCGAATAAGATAGAAAGTTGTAGTCTGATACACTACTCCCCGTCGTATAGTTAATATAATCAATTGAATTTTCAAAAACTGCTGATGCTGATGACATCTTATCCCCCAAGCTTTCTTGTTAACGGTTCAATTCCTTCAAAAATCTATCTTTAAAGAAAATAGATTCGATTGTTAGAAACAAAAAATGAATAAATGACGCAATAAATATTGAAGAAAAAAGCAATATCAAAACACTGTACAAGAAGAAATTTTCTAAATTCTGAGCACGAAAATCGTAGTAATAATTATATAAATCGTATCGATAAAAAAATTCATAGGTACCAGGGATCATGACATATAAAAAAACTGGGATCATGATTTGAATTGATATAAGCACGAATAATATTTTCGAATATTTATTCGCACCTTGGGTGTAAATTTTTTTTACTCCAGTTAATAAAATTCCATCTTGTATGAAATTATTTCTAGCCGTATCTCTATTTGTCCAAATATAAATCGCTCCAATAATTAGCAAAAATGGCAATGTTACAATCATTGAACCCATATAATGAGTTGCCAAATATTGTACCGGCATATCAGTAGAAACCAAAATTTCAAAGCCCAATACACTAATTTTCTTTTGTTGAAGATAAGAAAACCAAAACAGCGCGATAATAAAAATATTTATAAAAATATTAAATATCACGCATTTGTAATCAATATAAGAAATGACACTATCTTTTTTATAATCAGGTATCAAAATTTTAGTAAGAAAATTGACCTCAGGTCTCTTTTCAATTTCAGGAATTTTAAAAATGCTTAAAAGAAAATTTTTCATTTCATTCCTTATCCGTCCCACAGAAAATCAGATTATCGTGATAGTGTATTGAATTTTTATATTCGTCAAAATAAATTGAACAAAAAAATTTTATTTTTATCTCTCAACTATCATCTCTCAATCATTAGTTTAAAATTTAAACTGTGGATTGAGATTAGGCGATCATTCGGTTATCCAGAGTATTCAAATTGTCATTTGACGCGATAATCACGAGCGCGCCGTTCAGGCTCCAGAAATTTTTTCCGGCAATTGTCGAGGAAGAAGACGAATAAGTCAGGCTGATCTCGGTAATACCAAGGCTCGACAATGTATGAAGTTCTGATGCCTGGGACACGCCGTCTTGGTTGGTGTCCTGCCATACTTTGAGCTGTGAGAAATTCGTATCGGCAGAAGTGATCTTGTTGTCGTGATTACTATCAAGCGCGGCAAGGCTCGCGAAACCGCTCGCGTAAGTCGCGCCATTGCCGAATAGTTCAGAATTATCATCGATTGTACCATTGGCATTCAGATCGCGGACCAGCAGACCGTCATCCGCCTTAACCCAGCCCGACGCTTCCCGAAAACCGTCGACATCGCCGTCCCAGTAAACAGAGCCGGTATTATTTAACTGCGACAACTCGATCCCGTCACCATCAAGATCAAGTACAAGCGGGGAAATCGCCTTTTCAGCAAGACCAAAATCAGCCTTTGCATCGTTCATGTAGTCGGGAAGCGTATGAAGGTCTGCACCCGCAAAACTTGCAAGATCGTGAAGTGTATCACCCATCATGCCTGCGAAATCTTGTTCATCGAACATATCATCGAGAACACTATCAAGTCCACTTTGGTGATTAGTAATGTAATCTTCAATATCTTGGGTAGTAGTTAGATTGGCATTTAAAATATCGTCCCAATGATATGCCACAAGATAGGAAGTTGCTGCTGCAGCAGCAGCTCCCAATAACACGTATCCGACAGGATTAGTTAAAAGGACTGGCAAAATTGGAGCCAAAACACCATCCAATCCCGCGGTGTAAACAGAGCCATATGCAATCTCCGCCACTCCAGTCATTGCAAGGCCTTTACCTAAAGTAGATGCAGTTCCATCTTGCATTGCCACCATAGAATATACAGCTAATGCAAATTGAGATTTTGCAATGTCGTGAGAGAATTCTTTAAGACCGTTATAAAGAGTGGAATTGCTGGTGATACTTGAAAGATGATCTGCCGTACCAGCCGCCGTACCAGTTCCAAGGCTTACTGTTACTCCGGCAGGATCGTCCGAGTAATCCAGTATGTTTTTGCAAGCATCACTCGTCGAGGCATAAATGATATCATTACCTTTCCCACCGACATATACGTCCGTTTGTCCGATCCAGTTCCGGTTAGGATCCAGCGCATCGCTGGAATCAATATTGATAAAGCCAAAATCGCCATCATATTCATAACCGGAGCCGTATAATTTATCATTACCCTCCCCGCCTTCGAGACGATTACTCCAAATATTCCCGATAAGGATATCATTGCCACCGGTACCGATGGCATTTTCAATGATAGAATGGAAAGCAATGGCAACGTTGCCAGGATCAGGATCATTCGTCGTAGCGTCACTATCCCAATTAATATTTCCCAAACCAGCATCTTTTCCGATAGAACTAAAATGGCCCTGCCTCAGATCGATTTGCACAGCTACAATAGAATCTGATCCATCCAAGGTATCAATTCCGCCACCATCCCATATCGTATATAAAAACGGGTCACTCGCGTCTGTACTCCAACTCATATTGCCGACTGTATATGAGGTATTATCATCCTTTTCAGCATAATTTCTGCCATAGATATCTTGAATCGCAGCAATATCCAAAAGCTGCAAGCCATGAGGATGTATTTGAATAAGGGTCGGAACCGCTCCATATTCCATTTCCGAGGCAGGATTATAGGACATAATAGAATATTTTTGATTATCATAGATCGGATCGATATTAGGATTTGAAGTTGAGTCTGTACGCTGCAAGCCAAGAGCATGACCAACTTCATGCATCAAACCCATGTATGCAAAGCTACCCTCATCTAAACTATACAATCCAGCATTGTAATCTTCATTTATAATTATATCGCCATACCGTTGATCCGCATTAGTGAGTAATGGATTATAAACAATTGTTCCAGCGAATTGAGCCGGGTTCATTACGGCAGAACTTAAAATATCATTCTGCATTAAAACTATATTTGCATCACTAGTTGTGGCCTGAAAATCAATCAAAGCAACATCAGCAAAAGAATTGGAAAACCCCACGTTCGAATTTAATATTATATTAATGGCATTTTCTTGGTCCACAGTAAGTGATCTAAAATATATATACGCGGAATCTCCAGAAAAATATCCGTTACTTAAAAGATCAGAAGCGGTATCTGCCACTTGATATTTTATAATTGTAATCCCGTCAGACTTTTCGGTCCGGAAATCGGCATCAGGCAAATTTAAAAAATTATAATCACTCAATAAATATTCGTAATTATCTGCAAGTGACATTTTTCTCTCCTAATCGTAGATACTCCGTTTACATGAAATCATTTCGATGCTTTTGTTAATAATTTGTGAGACATTTTCGCTTGAAGTTTCAATTGAGAATGCAGAATTCCTTAATTGATTATTGAGCATCATAATCGGCTTATATGTTTCTGTAACATTTCTGTATCGGCCTACAGATAAATGAATAAGCGATTTATTAAATAAATCCTTTGAGAAAACGATAAATAAGGACAAGGTACCTTTATTAGAAAACAAATCAGAATCCTGAAGTTTCGATGCCATAGTTAGTCCTGTTGGATAATAATAAAATTTATATAAAGAAGGATTTTGGCTAAATTTCTGAATTGGATTATCGCTAAAAAGATAATCCAATTTTGACTCAACCAGTTTCTGGATATTCGATGATTTCAACATTGAATCTTCTGGTTCTTTTGAAAAATCTTGAGGTGTCATAATAACAATATTAACGCGATCGAATTTTGCACATTCAAATCCTAATCCGTATTGAATGGTATTTTCTTTATCTTCTTTGACAAAAAAATAGGCCTTTCCGACCATGATCATTACAATCGAGAATAAAACTAAGAATGCATATTGTTTCTTTAAAACATTCATCTCATCACCTCATATCCTGAAAGCGCACGGAATTGAACGCTATTCTGCGCAAGCATACAGGCGTAAGTGTGATTCTGAAAGGAATGCGCGGATGGAAATCGTTTAAAAGAACGAAGTATATGCGATTTTATCGCACTTACTTCTGAAATCGTAATGTCGAGATTTGATTTCATTTTCTCGCCCCCCAGCGAATGAAATGAATGCTGTCTTAGAATCCAGAAACTGTCAACGCGATTCAAAAATTTATTTTCTCAACCAATAGTTGTTGAGATTTTCACAAACTGCGCTTGAGTAAAAAACAAGTTGCGCGTTTAAAAAATTATAATCACTCAATAAATATTCGTAATTAATCCCCCATTTGTTTATAAATTAATTAGGCACAAACCTATCTACGTTTCCTTTAATTCTTTCATCACAATTTGCTGCATTATCTATTTTACAATGCCACCACCATTTAAATTCTTCAGATGGTGCGAGAATGGAATACACAGCTAATCCAGTAAGTATTGCGATCAACATTAATAGAATTGTTCTTTGTTTCTTCATTTTATTACCTCACAACTGAAACGCACGCGAGATTAAACGCTATAACGCATAGCATGACAGCGTGAGTTATCGCTTGATCAACTTACGCTTATCTACCACTCGGCTGCGAGGAATTGCGGATCAGGCCGTTCTTGCGCATCGCGGAGACGACGCGGTTTTTATATTGGTAACCCAATGCAGGCGTGCGCGAATGGTAAAACGCGATCGCCTTCGAGAGCGAGCCGGTTTCATTCATGTGACGGCGCAGGATCCAGGCGGACACGCCCATATTCGTGCAGGGGTCGTCGCGGATCCAGCGTTTGGCGGTGACTTCGTTCACGCCCCAGTAAGCGGCGAGGCGCGGCACCCAGATCGTGTTGATCTGCATGGGGCCCAAATCATAACTGCCATTGGTGTTCAGGACCTGCTGGCCGACCTGCCCGCCTTCGACCTGCATGATGCCGACCATAACGGCGGGTGGCACAGAATAAGTCTGAGCCGCCATCATCAAACATGCCGCAAGAATTTTACTCATCCGCCTCTACTCTCAGCTTTTCTTCGTAAAGAAGGACATCGGATTTCCCGGATTGCCCGTTTTCACTTCTGCTTTTGGCGCAGCCTGACCACCCGAAGCTGCTGCAGCCTTCGGCGGCAACGGCCAGTTGTCTTCTTCGACTGCGGCCTGAGCCTGTGGACGCGATGGCGCACGTTTCGATGTCGTTGAAGACGCGACGCGTTTCTTGCCGCCCGGCACGAGCACATCAGCGACCACCTCGAGCATCTGCAATCTCAGGCCGAATGCCTGCCACAATGTCGTCATCGCCGGGGCGAGACCCTGGCGCGACTGTTCTTCGGTCGCCATCAGCTTCGCCATCTCTGCGAAATGGCATTGGCTGTAAATTAATGATGCCATGCGCAGAACGGCAAGCTCGGCGCGCGCCGCTTCTTTTTCATTCAGATCGGGGAAAAGTTTTTCGCGGAAATTTTTCGCTTCGCGCACGAGGCGTTCGGTCACATCCTGCACCAGTTTTTTCTCAGGCTGGCCGAAAGAATAAGCCATGATCGAATTCACCGCCGGCAGGAGGACATTCAGATATTGCAACACGATCTGGTGCGGATCGACGGGGAAGAAATCCGTGTCCATATGTTGCAGCCGCGCCGAGGCATCGCCTGCGGTGACGAAATGATCGGCATAGGTGATGACCGAATTCATCGCTGCCATGATGCGGTCAAGTTCGGCATCGGTCGGTACGCGGCCTGACAGGCGGTAGAAATTGGCGATGAGTGGCGATGACAGTGAGGTCAGCGCAAGACGCAATGAATCCGCTTCATTCTCGGGCAGGTTCATATCGACGATGTTCGAAAGCCCGATGCTCATCTGCGTCGACTTCGTCAACAGTCCGGCGACCTGTTCGGCCTCGGGGCGCATCGCGCCTTTTTGCGTCGGGTCGGGCAGCATCATGTTGCGGACGGAGACTTCAGATATCGCAGCGACAAGCGGCGAGGCCAGTTTTTCCAGTACCTGAACGAGAAAAGTAGAACGCGGATCCATCATATCAAATCTATTTCTTTATTATTTATTCAAATCTGCGATGAGCGTTTTCAGGTCGTTGGGACGGCCGCGCAGGATTTTGATTTCGCCTTTTTTGTTTTTATAAATGCTGAACGGCGTGACATCGAGTTTCCAGTCCTGCATCAAAACCATGTTGCGCTGAATGCCCTGCGTATTCGGATCGTCATTGCCAAGCAGCGCATTCGGATCTCCATCGAGATGCTTATACAGGGCATCCTGCGCGTTTGTAGCTGCGAGCAAGTTCGCGGCCTGCTTCAGGCTTTTCTCATTCATCAGCCCGACGGGAACGAGGCGCAACTGGATTAGGCCTTTCTCAAGATCGCCTGATTTGCGTATATCCTGGATCATGTCATGGCAGTGCGGACACTGCGGATCGATGAAAGAATAAATGACCGGCGCGGTCTTCTGACCCAGCGCAACCCAGTTTGAATTTTCAACGGCGGTGAATAATTGCGCGGCCTTGCCTGCTACAGGGGCTGGCGTTTCCTGTGGAGCGACTGTCGCAGCTGAAGATTCAGCAGTTGGCGGCGTTTCAAGCTTGTTCGCGATCGCGTCGATCGCCGGATCGTTTTTGCGCAGCGCCTGAACCTGGCGCATCGTAACAATGTCACCCTTGTTGTTGAACAGGACACCCATGACGATCGCCTGCTGGTCTTCCGTCACATAGAAAAACTGTTCCTGCCCGTTCTTGATTGTTACCCAGCCATCGAGGCCGTTTTCCTTGCCGAGGTAACGAATGGCGGCTCCTTCCTTGGCGAGAGTCTGCAACGGGGCCGGCATCGGCGGATCGGCGGCAAAAGCCCCTGATGTAAACATAATAAAGGCGGCAATAAGAATTGCGAAAAAGCGCATAGGACTATCCCTCGTTAAACTGATTTGCAGTTTAGGCGAGGAAGACGAACTTTGAAAGTCTTAAGGTTTAGGGTGGCTTACCGGTTTTACGCCGCCGCAGCGGATAATAACGGCAGGCGGGTCGCGGTCGGACTGGCCGGGCATGCGGTACTGGACGACCGGACAGCCATTGACCTCTTGTGAGCCGACAAGGCGCGGGGAATTGGCGCGCACATCGTCGATTGTCTTATTTTGCAAGGCCAGATATTCGTCCATCCGCGTTCTTTCAGCGGGTGTGGTGCGGTCGTAGAACTCAACGGCAATCGTCTGGAAATAAGGGTCGTTGCTATCCGCCATGACTTCAGCGAATTTGCGTGACAGGCATTCCTGATCCATCTGCGTCGTATTGGAAGTCTGGAATTTCACGAGCAGGAACCAGCCCGGATTAAAGTTTTTAGACTTTACGATTGTGCAGAGTGGATCGCTGATATCAGTCGCATTGGTCGATTTGTAACTCGGCAGCGGCGAATCTATCTGGGCTTTTTCAAGGGTCGTACAGCCCGACAGCAGCGCCCCGGCCATGCCGAGCCCGGTGAATGTCGTGCTTAATTTTTTGGTGGAAATCGTCATATTCTCGCCTTTTGCAGCAGGAATATGCCCGATTTATTACATTATGTCAATTAAATTATTGCGGTTTTGGAGCCGCATTTTCTGCGTCTATCACTGATTGTGGCGGAATATTAAAGGCCATGCGGGTCTGGTCGAGATCCTTGCTGTTATAGGGGAGCACGAATAAAGGGATTCTCTCGCCATGCGCCGCATAGGCGCTTACGAATGCCTCGATAGGTTTGTATCCCGACAGTTGCGTATTGATACATCCGCTCGAAGCCATCGACAATTTCGGATGACCGTATCTTCTGGCGCGATCAGGTCCGACCGTTGCGTGAATGACAAGGCATGTATCTCTGGAAGGACACAGGAACGTAATCGTAGTGCCCGCCACATTCGCACTCCGCTCGACGCGGGTTGGAAATTCGCCGACAGGCGTTGAATAAGGATTTATCTTTTCGTCGCTGGCGCTTCCGAACAAAGCTGGTGTCCTGAAAATTTCTTCACCGTGATTGAAAAGAATAAGCGTGGCGTTGCGCTTGTCGAGAACGATAAAATTCTCCCGCCCTTTTGAAATCAGAAAATCGCGCAGAAGTTTCACCTGTGGCGATTGCACATTTTCTTTTGCCGCGACCGGCACATGTGCACGCGGTTTCGCGGCGAACGCAGGTTCGCTGATACCGGCGGCAGAAGCCAGAAACGTCAAAGAAATGGCTATGTTTTTGATATTCATCTTCCGATTTTCTTAAAATGAAAGCCGATTAAATCGGCTTTCATACATCTCAATTAACTGGTGAGTTAATATTATTTATCCAGTCCGCATTTCCATGTGTGGCTGACCTGATCGTAAGTCGCCTTGGTTTTGCATGTGGCAAGGGCAGCATACTGACCGTTATCGTTTGTTACTGGCTGACCATCGCTGTTCAGTATAACCTGCGCGACAGGAGCCGGCTGGACTGGTTGTGCCGGAGCGCGGAAGCGGTTCGCCAAAGATACCGTGTCGGCATTCAGCGCTGCATTCAGGGATGGATCTTTTGTCGCCTGCGCGGTCACGGAAATCGCCATCGCGTCAGGATTGCCTGTTTTCATCATCTCGAGACGGTATTCAGCCTGTTCGCGTTTTTCGAGACAGCTTTCTTTCGGCACGGCAACGGACACGGAACCGCCGGCTGTGAGAACCTGCGCGCCAACGCCAACTGCAACGGAACATGGGCTGTAGGCGTTTGCGTTCGAGTAAGCGGAAGAAGCCGCAGCCTTGTAAGTCGTGCTGTAGCGGATATCGTTCTGAACGGCACCCTCTTCAACTTTCGCGTCGCCGCCTTTAACGTCGTTCTGAACAGCACCTTTTTCGACGACTGCATTAGCCTTAACGTCATTGGCAACTTCAACAGCGCCTTTTTCAATCGTCGCGCCTTTAACGTCATTTGTAATGGCACCTTTTTCGATCGTCGCGCCGCCAGCGGTTACATTGCCGACGCTTGATGTGCTGCCGACATTGCCGATTTTAACACCGGATGTTGACGTGGATGTCGATGTCGGGCTCAGCGCGCCTTGACCGATTGTCAGGTTGCCGGAATCTTTAATCGTAGAGTTGCCGCCTTTGCCGATCGCAACTTGTTGCTGACCTTGCTGTTGTTGCTGGTGCTGTTGCTGACCTTGATGCTGGCCTTGTGTATTCGTGTTGGTGTTGTTGTTATTGACTGGTGTCGTCACCGGTGTTGTCGGCGTTGGATCCTTGATAATGACCGGGTTTGAACCGCAACCGTGGTCGCAAGCCTGCGCCATGCCTGCCGTGCTCATACCCGCTGCCATTGCAAAAGCCGCTACGCTGATCGTTAAATTCATTTTAGCCATTACCGTGTTCCTTTCGATGAAACCGTTTTGAATTGTCTTAAAGGTTAACCGTTGCCGGTCCACACCCCTTTGTTTTTGGAATGGAGAGGGTTTAACCTGTTTCCAGAGATTATGTCAAGGAAATTATCATTATTTTTTGTTTGCATAATATTTCCATATACGGTAAATAGTCTGGGCTTTCTCCCTGAAAAAGGGCATAAAGTAACGGCCAAACAAAAACCCAAGGTGTGTAAAAAATGAGCCAGTTAGAAGATTTAGCAGAAACCATCAAAACCACGGACGCGCTCGAAACCGGCAGCACGACCGAAAGCGAAGCTCGCATGTTCGGCAAACGCCTGAGAAATCTCGGCGAAAAAGCGCCGGTGAACGGCGATGCACAAAAGTCATCATTCAAATCATCCCTGGGTTTCGCTCCAACTCAGATGGACCGCGAAGTTCTCGCGGCCGCCGAACCGGTTGAGGCAGAAGATTTTATCGGTGAACTCTCCGAACGCGGCTCCGCTTTCGACCGTATCGTCAAAGCACCGGCGCAGAAAAATTTCCTCTCAGGCCTGAAATTGCCGAAACTCAATCTTGGCAAAGCCATCGAGAGAACACGCGCATCTCTCGATGCAGCGACCGACACCGTCAAAAGCTCGGCGCGTGACGTTCAGGCAGCGCTTCAGGAAAAACTCGCGACCCTTGGCGATACTTATGCGGACCTGCCTTTCTCTTCCTATTCAAGATCGCTTCTTCCTGCGGACCAGTCCACAGGCTCCCTGCTCGACCACGTAACGCTCGATCTGCCGTCCAGATATAACAGCTACGCCACAAGCCCGGTCGAGATGACTACAGGCGCGCAAATCGGCAAAACCCTCGTCGACACGACTAATGGCATTAAAAAACTCGGCAGCGATGTTAAGGCATCGACTAACGACACGATCAATTCGATCGTAGCGCGCGCGAAACGCGCAGGCGATACGCTTGCCGGCTGGTTTACACCATCAAAAACCGACAAGCCTATGGCCGATGAAAAACAGGCTATTGGTGAGATTGCAGCCGATCTCGCAGCTTCAAAACTTCTGGAGGACACAGCACCAGAAGAAGTGACTGCAGAACCTGTTATTACGAACCCGACAAGAGCTGAACTCTCTGACCGTTTTAAAAATCTCTATATTGAGAAAAAGCCGGTTTCTTATTCTGTCGGCGGCGAGGAAATAGACGGCGATACGAAACTTTTCGATTATCTCGACGCGCCTGTAGAAGCTGAAGATCTGGATATCCCGGCTGCACTGGTCTCTGAGACCATTCAGCCGAAAGCTCCCTCGCTACTTCAACGCATCCATAGCGTTGGCGACAGCCTGAAAAAATCTTCCATGGATTTGATTAAACGTCACCCGGGTGAAGTGTTCGGCTTTGGTTCCGCTGCAGCGGGCCTGTTGCTTAGCGGCGTACTGATCGCCAGCCTGCATGGCGCGCCGGAAACCGCGACAACAAATCCAATGCCTGTTGCCGCTCCTGCCGATGCGGTTCAGACATTCAATGCGCCGGCGCAAAATGATATCCACGCGCCGACAGCCGTTGAAAGAGCCATTGCCTTAATCCGCAACGACCCAAGCATCTCCAAACGCGCGCTCGCGAGCCTCGATTCCGCGACCGCAGGCCGCGCCTACGGCAAGCTTGATCTCGCCTATTACCTCAATAACGGTATCGACGGCGTTGAAAAAGACACGGTGCTGGCAAGAGCGGTTGCCGAAGAATTATCGGCTGACGGCTATAAGCGCGCGGATACATTCATCGCGCAGATGGACGGCCATACGCTTGCCAAACCGACACTTACAAAACGCTACACCGTCACTTTCCCGGCGGCGAAAACCGTTCACCATGACGCTTCCCAGCACACGGATACAGCGACCGATACCGGAACGACCGAGACAGGCAAAGCAATCGCGCCAGTATCGTCGTCAACCGACACCACACTGAAATCCGGCGTGAAGAAGGAAATCTTCTCCAATGGACGCGTCGTCCATCGCGACCTGAAAACCGGACGCTTTATCAGCGCGAAAGAGGCGTTTAACAGGGCCGCCGCGAATCTCGAACCTTCCATGGACAGCGAGCCTTCGCCTGCCGTGCCGCCAGCTTCGGCACCGACAGCCTCACTCGAAGTCGGCACCCTGCATATCTCGCCAGCCCTGCCGAATGACGGTGTCTTCATAGCGACCACAGCCGGAATGCATGGTGGTGATTTCGTCCGCGTTCACAACGACGTGACCGGAATTGAAATTGCCGCAACATTGGCAGCAGAACCGGGCGAAGAAGTGTCTACGCTTCAATTCACGACGGGCGCGTTGAAAAACTCGTTCAACATCCTCCTGGCCAAGACCACGAAACCATCGGCCGTTGCCATGCTGACAAACACCGGCGCGCAGCCAACCGTTGCGCCGCTGCTGAACTAAACCGGATTACGAATTAAGAGAAAAGGAGCGGAAATCCGCTCCTTTTTTTGTGCCAAATCCCTGTTTTCCCTGATTATTTTGCATCCCAAATCGCCCGTCCGGTTTCACTTGGTATTGAGGGCAAATCACCTATATAATTGGTGTACAACCTTGGAGGGTTACATATTATGTCTGATCAGTTTACGTCCTCACCTGCACGCGCCCAGGGCCTCGATATCGGCCTGCGCAATCACATGCAGCGCATATATAACCGCATGACCGCCGGTGTGCTTATTACCGGCCTCGTCGCGGCTTTCGTCGGCAGCAGCCCTGAATTGCTGCAAACCATCTTCACAACGCCCCTGAAATGGGTCGTGATCTTCGCCCCGCTTGCGATCGTGATGTTCGGCTTTAACCCGGCCCGCATGAGCTCAAGCGCCTTGCGCCTGTCCTTCATCGGCCTGTCCGTTCTCTACGGTGTCAGCTTCGGCGCGATCTTCACCGTCTTTACGGGCGAAAGCATCGCCAAGGCCTTCTTCGTGGCCGCCGGTATGTTCGCGGGCGTGAGTATTTACGGCTACACGGTCAAGAAAGACCTGACCGCTCTCGGCAGCTTTGCCGCGATGGGCATGATCGGCGTACTGATCCTGAGCCTCATCAGCCTCTTCTTCCACAGCACGATGCTTTCGAACGTAATCGCCGGTGTCGGTATTATCGCGTTCGCCGGGATGACCGCCTGGGAAACCCAGCGCATGAAGGAAATGTATTCCGAGCGTGACAACGCCGAAATGGCAAGCCGCATGTCCTGGGCCGCCGCGCTCAACCTCTACATCAGCTTTATCGCGATGTTCCAGTATATCCTGCAATTCATGGGACAAAGACGCTAAGCGGACAGCCCTATATCTTTCTAAAAGCCCTCCTTTGCGAGGGCTTTTTTTATTGTTATGGTCTTCCCTGCTTACAAACCTTCTGGAGGACCACATGGCCATATTCAACGAATTCAAAACCTTTATCGCGCGCGGCAATGTGATCGATCTCGCCGTCGGTATCATCATCGGCGCGGCCTTCACCGGCATCGTCAATTCGCTGGTGGCGGATATCTTCATGCCGGTCTTCGGCAAGCTGACCAGCGGCATCAATTTCTCGGACCTGTTCCTGGCGATCGACGGCAACAGCTACGCCAGCCTCAAAGCCGCCAAGGAAGCCGGCGCGCCGGTCATCACCTACGGCGTTTTCGTCAATAACGTCATTAATTTTCTGATCGTGTCCTTTGTGGTCTTCATCCTGGTCAAACAAGTGAACCGCCTGAAGAAAGACCCGGCCCCGGCGGATGTGCCGGAAGATATCCAGCTTTTGCGCGAAATCCGCGACAGCCTCAAAAAGTAACGCTTTAAAGCTAAAAACCCCGTCAAAAGCGGGGTTTTACTTTATGCTTGAAACCGGAGATCAAATCCCCTAGTTTCTGGCTTCCCAAACGGTAAGGGTCCATAGCTCAGCTGGGAGAGCGCTTGCATGGCATGCAAGAGGTCGTCGGTTCGATCCCGATTGGATCCACCATCACCTTTAAAATCAAAGACTTAGCCTAGGCAAATATCGGTGTTACACGGAAGTGAGACACGATGTTCAATCCTGCTTATCTTATGCTATCCCGCCATCGGATATATTACTTTCGTTGGCCCCTGCCAAAGACCATCTGTACCGACAACAGACCTTGTAAAATCGTAGTATCGCTCGGTACTAGGCAACCAGACGAAGCGTAGCCATGGATATACCTCCATGAACAGGTAGGCAAGAATTGCAACATCCGCGACTAGTTGCCTTACTGATGAAATCTGCTACCCTATGCAAATAACGTCCTACCCCCTAAGTCCCTACATTCATTAGCAAATCAACATACTGTGGATAGCATTATCCACAGTACTTATATAATAAAAATTAACTATAGAGTTGAGATAATACTACTCGCCTACGGAGATTAGCTTGAATAGACCTGACATACCAGATTACGCCGAACCGCCATTAAATGAGGTGGGATTATCCGTACAGTTTGAGATACCTGTAAACTACCGCCATATACACGCCAGAGATGTCTGGCAGTTATTCGAAAAAGAATTTCCAATTATACAAGAACATTTGGAAACACAACCGCAGTTTGAATTGTTTGGTGGCGGTACAGGGCAAAACTTAGTATTCGAAATGCCCTTTCAGATAGGACCAAAAGGAAATTTGAACTGGTTTATCAAAGAAGATGAAATAGAACTGATCCAATTTCAAAAAAACAAATTCATACATAACTGGCGTAAAATAGCTGGCAAGAATAATCCATATCCACGTTTCGAAAAAATTATCGAGAGCTACAGTAAAGAGTTGACTGCATTAAACTCTCTTTATGAGAAACTCGGCTTTGGCAAATTGATTATCAATCAGTGCGAACTAATTTACATTAATGTAATTAAATATGGGGATTTTCAGAATGATAAAGCGCAACAAGCTATATTCAGTAATAATAACTTCGAATTCAAACTCGGTATAAGTGAGTACAATTTCCAGACAACAAAAGTACTTAAAGATAGCGATGCTCCAATAGGCCGCTTATATACTCAAGTAATGACGGGTATGATTAACGGAGGAGAACCAGCAATTCATTTGCAATATGTTTGCAGAGGTGCACCTGCAAATACCGAAATTGGCACTTCGTTGGATTTAATTACTAAGTTCAGAAGCGAGATAGTCAAAACATTCACTGACATGACATCTGAATATGCTCATCAGCTATGGGGGAGAAAAAAATGATAAGTCCTGTGAGAAAAATTGGTGAACAACTTGGGCAGAGCACTAACGAAAGATCGCTTAGTTCGGTTAGCAACCTACAGTGCTTTGTTAAGCTGAATGACGATGAATGGAATACAAAATTGACCACGAAGCTCAATGAGCTTTGTAGCTTGCGTAAAGGTTGGGACGGTTATAATGCGCGGCCTCCCTCATATGATGTTGCACGCTTCGCTTCATTGCTTCTAGGAAAGCTTTGTAATCCAGTTTTGACACCTTTCCCTTCAATTGTTCCATTAGCAAATGGAGGCATTCAGATTGAATGGCATACAGGAGGCATAGACTTAGAGATTGCCATCGACAGGGCCAACATAGCTAGACTATGGGCAGAGGATGTTAATTCTCGTGAGGAGCCAATAGATATAGGACTCACAACGGATTTTACTACAGTCATGCCTTGGATTGAGAAACTGCACGCTAATTGAAATCAATCTTGATGACAACTAAGTTTGAAATTCCCGTAGATGATGATGGTAATGCAAAGCCTCATAATGACCCTACGCTTAAATGTCCTTCTGATTTATTAAGAGGTGTAACAAAACATCACATAGTAGATGGACAAGAGGGAAGAAAAGTCATTTCATCCAGTATGTTCTACCAGCCCTCATCCGTCGAGCATGATCCCTATGAAGGTTTATCTGTGGAACTCGAATGTAAGATGCCAAATGATCTGGATAAGCAGAGGCACTTCGACGCTGTAACTGATGAGAACGGAAAGCCAGCCTTCTTAGGAGTATTGAAGGTTGGCATAGAAGATGTCCGCAATAAAGAATTACTAGTTGGAAGCGCTCCCCTAGACACTAATCCTTACCATGGCGGTGTATGGGAAGTTAAAGATAAGTCAAGACTTAACAGACCGACAAGAAAAGCACTTTTAGAAGCATCGAGCTGGTTCTTTGAAGCTGCAAATGTGGATATTACTCAGCCTAAAAAAAGTGAAGTCGATTCCTTACAATCACGAAGGAAAAAATAAGCCCTAAATTCGAGCGCTCTTTTAAAGTTAAGAAAGCACCTAATTTCCCCCATAGGGATACACGCCCTCATAGACTCAAATTTGCCCATACAGCGACTCTGGTAACTTGAGGTATAACCCCTACCCCGAAACATCACAGGCCGCTCACGGAGTCAATTTAAGGCAATGAAGACTCGATCACTTTTTCTGACGATTAGCTTGACACGATCCACTGATAGGTGTGACATTGAGGGAACGCAAAACCTTACATAAAACCTGTATTTGCAAGGGTTTTAGGTCTTTTTCTAAGGACGGTTCGATCCCGATTGGATCCACCATTTTTCTTTATCCCCGATTAAGCCGCGCGGACATTTTTCAGGAACGTCGAGACTTCGGATTTCAACGCTTCTGCCTGACTTGCGAGCGCGTTTGCCGAATCCAGCACCTGGGACGAAGCCGAACCGACTTCGCTCGAAGCTTCCGTTACGCCCATGATGTTGTTGCTGACTTCCGTCACGCTGGCCGATGCCTGCTGCACGTTACCCGAAATTTCCTGCGTGGCAGCCTGCTGTTCGACGACCGCCGAAGCGATAAAGCCGGATATCTGACTGACATTGGAAATGGCACCGTCGATATTGGCGATAGCCTCGACCGCGTTGCGCGATGCTGACTGAATATTGGCGATATCCTGGGCGATTTTATCTGTCGCCTGCGCTGTCGCGCTTGCCAGCGATTTAACCTCGCCCGCCACAACCGCGAAACCTTTACCGGCATCGCCTGCGCGCGCGGCTTCGATCGTCGCATTGAGCGCCAGGAGATTGGTCTGGCTGGCGATCCCCTGGATAAGCTCGACCACCTTGCCGATATTGGCGGCGGCAAGCGTCAGTTCATCGACCGCATTGCCGGTTTTACGGACCGCGTCGACTGCGTTATGGGCGGCATCCGTCGATTCCGTGACCTGGCGGCTGATTTCATTGATGGACGCCGTCAGCTCTTCGGTTGCGGATGCGACCGTCTGCACGTTCGCGGATGTCTCTGTCGTAGCAGCCGATACTGCCGCCGACTGCGAACTGGTTTCCTCGGCCGTCGCCGACAGTGATTTCGCCGAAGATAGAAGCTGTGTCGAGGAACTGGCGACTGAATTGACGATGCCGCCGACCGCAACCTCGAAATTATCCGCCATCTTGTTCAGCGCTTCTTTCTGCTGTTGGGCGGAGCGGACTTTCATCTCTTCCTGTTCATGGCGCAGGCGCAGCGCGTCATGCGAGCTGTCGCGCAATGCGCCAAGCGCACGGCCCAGTATGCCTATTTCATCGGCGCGGTCCGTATAGGGAATATCAGAATCAAGATCGCCTGCCTGAATGCCCGACAACCTGCCGACGATGCGCGCCAGCGGCTTCGTCAGGAAATGGCGCGTCACCAGCGCCAGCAAAACGCCGAGCAGTACGACGAGCGCAAGGGTCGAATACAGATCGATCCTGTTTAATTTATTCTGGATGGCGTTCACGCTATCGACCGGCAGGTCGGTGACGATCGCCCAGTCCTGGCTCGAATTGCCAACCTGAAACGGCAGGACGATACGATACACGTCCTTGCCCAGGAATTTCGAAGACGTATGCACGGTAAATTCCTTGAGTGCGTTGATATCGCCGAGCGCGTCTTTAAGCTCCGGTTCGGTTTCGTCGACTTTCTTGCCGGCATATTCAGCCTTGGGATGCGCGACCCACATACCGCTTTCGGTGACAATACCGACGATGCCCTCGCCCAGAGGCTTGGCTGATGATACGAGATTATTCAGCGAACCCAGCGTCATATCCACGCCGGCGATGCCGAGAACTTCATTATTCGGGCCGTGCAAAGGCAGGGTGAAGGAGGTCAGCAATGTCTGCTGTCCGCCGATAGCATAAGAATAAGGATCAATCGCCGATTCGGCGTTGTTCTTGGTCGGCATGATGTAATAATCGCCCGCCCCCGGCTTGTCGTAATCGGTCAGCACTTCCATCTGTACTTTTCCGCCTTCGCCGCCGCGGTTCCAGTAGGGAACGAAGCGACCGCTCTGATCGTGACCTTCCGTATTGGCGAATTCCGCGTCGCGGCCGTCGAGCGCATTCGGTTCGAACGCCACATAAGCGCCGACAATGTTCTGGTTGTTTTCAAGGATCGTTTTGATCATGCCGTTATAGACGGCGCGGTCGACGATGCCGCCGCTTTTCAGGCCTTCCGTCGCGGAACCGAGCGTCCTTGCGGTCTGGAAGCCCATATTGATCGTATCTTTCACCTTCTCGGCGTATTCCTTGGAAGTGGTCATGCCGACCGTTTCAGCCTGCTGGGACAGGGTTTTCTGGATCTCGTCATGCACGGCGTATTTGGCGGCGGCGGTACCGGCGATCAGAACAAGCATGGCTGTAAATGTAATACGATTTCCCAATGATTTCTTCAGCATAACAATTTTTCCTTCGGTAATTTCTATGCCGGATTCATCTGTGAATCCGGCGGAGACGGGATACGGTAGTGTGTCTTAAAAGAAGTTTTTGTCAATCGCCCAGAAATGTGATTCAGCCATGCCGAATTGTGCACCGCTTCATTTCCAGAGTGTGCGCATTCAGTTTTGATAACAGGATTTTATTTCCATTCGCTGGACAAGACGACGCGATTGCGGCCGCCATTCTTGGCCTCATAGAGCGCCACGTCTGCGGCTTTGATCAGAAGGCCGGGCGGCGTATCCAGATTCGGCACCAGCGTGGCGATCCCGAAGCTCATTGTGACGCGTCTGTTTTCATCGGCGGTCACAGGTTTTGCGACCGCCATTGCGGCGCGTATATGTTCAAGGATTTCCTGCGCGTTTTCGGACGTACAATTGGGAAGGATCAACAGGAATTCCTCACCGCCGATGCGGCACACATGATCTTCGGCGCGCAAATTTTCCATGAGCTTGCGGGCGGTGTAGCAAATAACCTGATCCCCGACATCGTGACCATAAGTGTCGTTCAATTGCTTGAAATGGTCTATGTCGCACATGGCAAGCGTTATAGGGTTCTTCAGCCTGCGCATTTCAGACCATTCCTTGTTCAGCATGACCTCCATACCGGCGCGGTTCCAAAGCCGCGTCATAGGGTCGATCATGGCGAGGCGGTTCGCCTGCTCAAGCTCCGTCTCCAGCTCTTCTTTCTCAAACTGCATATAGGCGATCCTGAGTTCGGTCTCCACCATGGCTGCGATATCGCGTAGCGCCGTTAGCTGCTCTTCCGTCAGGTCGCGTGGCTTCATATCGATCGCGCAGATCGTGCCGACAGGCATACCGTCAGGCGTTCTGACAGCGCAGCCTGCGTAGAAACCTACATTCAGGTATTTTCCGGTTACAAAAGGATTGTCACTGAAACGGTCATCCAGTTTCGCATTCGGCACCAGCAACATGTCCGTTTCATGAAAAGCATGCGGACAAAACGCGCCGTCGAGCGCGGCATAGGTATTATTTAAACCCTGCACCGACTTATAAAATTGCTGCTTATCGTCAATGAGGTTGAATAGGGAAATCGGCACATCGAGCAGCCGGCACACCATACGGGTCAAACGCTCGAACCTTTCCTCGACAGGCGTATCGAGGAGGCGAATTCTACGCAGGGATTCCAGGCGTTTTTGCTCGTGCGGATAAGGGTCGGCATTTCTCATTACATACATTTGTAATCGTTAAGTATGTAGAAACCTTTAATTTTTACGTCAACATCAGCCGCGGCGCATGGTCGAGAAGTCCTTCAGGCGCATGGATACCGAAATATTTCTCCGCCGCCTGCCCTGCCTCCGTGCATTCGGCCTTCGCGCGGTTTGTCAGATCTTTATTATCACCATATCTAAGCCAGCCAATCGCCTCGCTATAGGCGATTGGATCGAGACTCATCAGAAGATCTTTATGATTTTCCATGATCCATATCTGCATTTCCTTTTTCACGATGTCGTCCATCTGAAGACCGCCAAGCAGATACGCCATTTTTTCCGGGTCGTTCGCAAAATTTTCCTTAAAGACACCTGAAAATACAAAAGCCAGGCCTTCGCGTTTTGCCGTGACATCTTCCAGTCTGATGGCGTTTTGGTTCTGGCGGAAATCGCTGAATGGCTCTGATAAATGGGCGAGAGAATCCAATCCTTCGGCCGGGTCCGATCTCAATTGTGCAATGATAAGCCTGCAAGCCGTCTGGTAGCAGCGCTCGGCCGCCTGCGGGGATTTCTTATCATACAGGGCCTTGTATTGAAGATCCGGTATAATTCGCGCCGTTTGACAGCCCAGCAAAACCGGCATCGCCTCAAAAATCTTGACGATCCGTTCATTGCGCAGGGAGGTTATTCTTCCGATGCCGTGAATGCTGCTCAAAGTTTCGGCAAGCATGGAATAAACGCCTGCTTTTTCCGTCTCCGGCAGGTGCCCCGCCGCGTTAAAGAAATCTGCTGCTTTTGCGACGAATTTATCCGCAAATTTTCCGGTCAGGGAAGATTCCTTGCCTTTATGCGAAGAATCCCGCGTTAATTTCAGCGTGAAGACTGCAATATCCGACAAAGGCGCGGAGAAAATAATATCCAGATCGACCGCTCTTTCGATCAACGCCTGTATATCATCATCGTTTCGCGCATTCATCGCGTCTTCGCCATGGGTGCGCGCCATCTCAAGAATATTTCTGTTGTAACTTGTGCTGAACAGGGCTGTTGGGTTTTCGCGAAGAACTTTCTCGATAACCTCAAGAATTCGCACGCGCGCCGTCTCATTCAATCCTTTCTCACTTAAGAATCCGGCGAGCGCCAGAATCTGACCTGAGGGCTGAATAAAGGAATTTTCTGTGTTTAATACCCTTTCGAACGCACGTTCGCTTAACGTCTGCTGTTCCGGCATGAATGCGGGGAAACAGGAAATTACATCGCCGAGCTGACGATCCGTCAGGCGTTCGATATAATCCGGGAAGCTCTTCAGATGCAAATTTAGATCCCAGCGCCAGGCGCGCTCGGCATCTTCCCGAAGATCTATTCCCGGCTGCGAAAAATAGGCCTGGAGCAGGTGTTTTTCATTATAATCGCGATATCTCTCGATAAGCGCAGGCGGCAGTTCGCCGTCTCCGTATTGATAGCTGGCGGTCATATGCTGCTGGAGGAGCTTCTTTTCTTCATCGTCAGGGTTTTTCTGCAGGCCATCAAGCGCAAAAGAAATAAGCTCTGCGCGGCTGATGCCCGGATCGCCGCCGATGGCTTCTTCCATCCAGCTCATAGCATAAAACCGCTCAGAATCCTTTATTCCATCCTGCGCAAGCAGAAGCCTCAGGCATTTGCGGATTTCAGTCGGATCAGTCTCCGAGAGCGTGCGTATTGAATGAGTTAGAATATCGAGGGCCGCGCGCGGATCGCGATCGATGATATCCGCAAGCCCCGAGATTATATTGCCGCCATTACCATGATAATGGACATATCTCGAAAGAATTCTCAATTGCGACGATACATCGCCTTTCTCTGCGATCTCGCGCGCAAGAGAGGATGACGCTTCACGCATTTTCCTTGTCAGATCTCCGATAAACCCGTCGCGCCCGTCCTGCTGCACGTCGATATTTTTCGAAGATTCTGTTATGATATCTGCAATCTCGCTGTATTTTTCCTGACGCATGAGTTCTTGTGTGTACGCAATCGCGACATCCGCATAGAGCTGATTGACCCACATGTCCGAATACATCCTGCCGCCAGACGCGTCGGGATTAAAATACAGATCGTTCATAAAATCATAAATGGCTTTAGGACCGAGCGTCTTGTACGCCCCCCGCATATAAATTTCTTCGCGCTGCTGTAGAGGCTTATGCGCGTATTTGCGACGCTGGTCGTGGACAATTCTGACGGCAAGCGCCGGGTCCTGTGCAAAAAACGCATCAAGCGCACTGTAATATTTTGCCTTGTCGGAAACCGGCGAGCCTTTTCGAAAGGCGGCTTCATGAAAAATATCTAATTGCTGGATAATATCATCCATGTCCCGAGACGCAGCCATACGCAAAACCTCAATAATTCTTGTAATTTTTAAGCCTAAAACTGAGCACAGTCTTCTTAAACAGGTCAAGAAAATTAGTTTTCATGGATTCGCGCCCTATATTAGAACTGGCTTAATTCATAAAATCACGCTTTAGGACTGGATTTTATCCGCAGCTGATGCACTTTATATAAATATATTTTTATTATTTTATTAAATGACTCATTATCAAACCTGATGGTTAAAAATGGACCGATTATATCAGTTCTTCAGTGAGAAATTTTATACGCCGCATGGCTTTTGTCTTTTGTGGCTGCCCGAAGTGGTGTGGCTGCATGTTATCTCGGATGCCCTGATCGCCCTGTCCTATTTCACGATCCCGATGGCGCTCTGGTATTTCTCGCGCAAGCGGCCCGATATGCCCTTTAATAGAATCCTGCTTCTCTTTGCGACCTTCATCACGCTTTGCGGCCTGACACATCTGATCGGCATACTGGTATTGTGGCACCCTTTCTACGGGATTGAAGGCCTTGTCATGTTATTGACGGGTATTATCTCCGCAACGACCGCCGTGTTTATCTGGCGCGCAATGCCCGCCGCGATCACCATTCCAAGTCCGGCCAAATTGCAGGAAATCAACAGACGTTTGAGCAATTCCTACCTGGAGACGGAAAAGACGGTCAGCGAACGCACAAAAGAGCTTGAAGATGCCAACAGGCAACTGACTTTAGAAAAAACCAAAGCCGATCACGCCAATCAGGCGAAGACGGATTTCCTTGCCAATATGAGCCATGAAATCCGCACGCCGATGAATGCCGTCATGGGGATCGCCAATATCCTTGAAATGGATGTCGACCCCGACAGCAAAAAATTTGAACTGATCAATACGCTCAAACTAAGCGCGGGCGCGCTGTTGACGCTGATCGACGATCTTCTCGATATTTCAAAGATCGAAACCGAGAATGTACGCCTTGAAGAAACGGAATTCAGCCTGACCGGAATCATCGACGAGGCCATGAAAATTCTCAAGATCAAGGAGAAGGAAAAAAGAACAGGGACCGCGGTCGATTTCAGGTTCGAGAAACATAGTGAAAATACAGGCGGATTAATGTTTATCGGCGATTCTGCCAAGCTGCGCCAGATCATCATCAATCTATGCAGTAATGCGCTTAAATTCACGGAACGCGGCGAGGTCGTGATCGGCCTTCACCTTGCGGACACGGATAATCCAGATATCAAAAATATCTCGATCACCGTTACAGATACAGGCATCGGCATTCCACAGGACAAGCTCGATCTTATCTTTGAAAAATTCGTTCAGGGCGACAGCTCCATCACCCGCAAATATGGCGGCTCTGGTCTCGGGCTTGCGATTACCAAGACGCTCGTTACAATGATGCACGGAACTTTGGACGTGAAAAGCACGGTCGGCAGCGGTTCCGAATTCCGTTTCTCTTTACCGCTTAAACTGGCATCTCCCATTTCGTTACAGGCGCGGGAAGAGACGGCGGATCAGAATGAATCGGACGCGAAAAAATCCACCAAGGGTAAGGAATTCATCGTCCTGCTGGTAGAAGACCATTCACCGAATGTACTGGTCGCAACCACTTTTATCGAGCAATTCGGCTACAAATGGGAACTCGCCACGACCGGCATTGAGGCGGTCGAGATGGCGCGGGAGAAAAATTACGGCGTGATACTGATGGACATACAGATGCCGATCATGAGCGGGCTTGAGGCCACGAACCAGATCCGCATCAATGAAATGAAAAAACTCGGGGTGAGAACGCCGATCATCGGCATGACGGCGCATGCATTGGCGGGCGACCGGGAACGCTGTTTGCAGGCCGGTATGGACGATTATATCTCAAAGCCTTTCGATCCCCAGAATCTGAAAGCCAAAATCGACCGATTCAGGAATATGGTCGTCAGCGCCTAAGCCGCGTCCTTGAGCGTCGCGATATCGATGACGAAACGGTATTTGACATCACCCTTGACCGTGCGGTCATAGGCCGCATTGATATCTTTGACGCCGATCATTTCAACATCGCAGACGATATTGTGCTCGGCGCAGAAATCGAGCATTTCCTGCGTTTCCGCGATGCCGCCGATCAGCGATCCGGCGATCGTCTTGCGTTGCATGACAAGCCTGTCGCCGCGCACGCCGTCGAGCGGTGAAATCGCGCCAACGACGCACATGGTCGCGTCGCGTTTCAACAGATCGACATAGGGGCCGACATCATGTTCCACGGGAATCGTATTCAGGATAAAATCGAAGCTGTTCGTGTGTTTTCCCATGGCGACAGCGTCTTTTGAAATCAGCACTTCGTCGGCGCCGAGCTTCCTGGCATCTGCGCCTTTTTCCGGCGAAGTCGTAATCATCACGACATGCGCGCCCATTGCGCTCGCGAATTTAACGCCCATATGGCCAAGCCCGCCGAGCCCCACGACTCCGACCTTGTCGCCCGCCTTGATCTTCCATTGGCGCAGCGGCGAATAGGTTGTAATACCTGCGCAAAGAAGCGGCGCGACAGCCTTGATATCGAGATTTTCAGAGACACTCAGGATAAAATTCTGATCGACGACGATATGATCGGAATAGCCGCCCATCGTGACATTGCCGTTTTTATCTTTGGAATTATAAGTGCCGACCCAGCCGTTTTCGCAATATTGCTCAAGCCCTTCATTACAGGAAGCACAATGACGGCAACTATCGACAAGGCAGCCCACGCCGACCAGATCGCCTTGTTTGAATTTCTTCACATCCGCGCCAACTCTGGTCACACGACCAACGATTTCATGGCCGGGAACCATCGGATACATCGAGCCGCCCCATTCATTTCGCGCCTGATGGATATCGGAATGGCAAATCCCTGCATAAAGAATTTCCAGCGACACGTCATTCACGCCGACCTCGCGGCGATCGAATTTGAACGGGCCCAGTTTATCTGTGGCTGAGTGCGTGGCGTAAGCTTTGGCTTGTGTCATTTTTTCATCTCCCTGAATCTGATGGGAGATCATATAAGGCGAAATTGAGCATAAAAAGAGGATAAAGGAGGTTTATTTATTTACCCTAATAGACTCTTGTCCTCACCCGTCTTCAGGTCAAAACCGACAGGAACCCTTTAAGGCATGAAGAGTTAGCAATTGATCAGATTCATATTCTCAGGAGATTCCCATGCCCTTTTTTGCACCGGCCTTCGCGAAAGGTCTTCAACCGAAAAATTTGTTTAAAACACCCCTTAAAAAATTATCCGAGCAGGTGATCGTGATCACCGGCGCTTCGAGCGGTATCGGCCTGGCGACAGCGCTGGAGGCGGCCAGACGCGGCGCAAGCCTCGTGATCGCCTCACGGAATGAAACCGCCCTCGCCGAAACCAAGAAGCGTATCGAGGATTTGCATGGCGAAGTCGTCTATGTCGTCGCCGATGTAGGAAATCCCGATGATGTGCAAAAGATCGCCAATGTGGCAATCACGACCTATGGCGGCTTCGATACCTGGATCAATGATGCCGGGGTTGGCATTCTCGGCAAACTGGAAGAAATCACCCAGGAAGACAGCCAGCGTCTTTTCGACACTAATTTCTGGGGCATCGTCTACGGATCGCTCACAGCCGCGGCGCATCTCAAATATAAAGGCGGCGCGATCATCAATCTGGGCAGCGTGCTATCCGATATCGCCATGCCGCTTCAGGGCATGTATTGCGCCTCCAAACACGCGGTGAAAGGTTTTACCGACACGCTGCGCCAGGAACTTGAAGCAGACAAAGCGCGGGTTTCCGTCACGCTGATCAAGCCGGCGGCCATCGCGACACCTTTCTTCTCGCATTCGAAAAACTATACGCATCATGATTTCAGCGCACCGTCACCGGTTTATGCGCCAGAGGCCGTAGCCTATGCGATATTGCATGCAGCCGAACATCCTGTGCGTGACGTGCGCGTCGGCAGCGCGGGACTTGTCATGGCGGCGCTTGGCACGCATACACCGCGACTGATGGACTGGATCAACGAGAAAATGATGGTTCGTTCCCAACAATCGAAAAATCCGAAATCACGACACAAGAACAACCTGCATGAATCCGGCATAGACGGTGAAGTGCATGGCAAGAACATGCCGCGCACGATGCCTAATATCTATACACGTGCTGCGCTGCATCCAGTTGCGACCAGCGTCGCGGTGACTGCGGTCGGCGTAGTGGCTTTTGCGCTTCTTGGGAAACGCGGCAGACTCGGCAAAGCCGCCGTGACGGGAATGAATATCCTGTTGCCACTGCAGAACGCGGTCATGGCAAAAGGGCTTTTGAAAATGTTCCAGAAGAGATCGGATCAGGCTTCAAAAGCTTTCGCGCATAATATCCAGGCGGTCAATCAGAACGCCAAGGTAATGAAACAGAAAACGATGGCTTTGTTGAAATAACTCATGAAAAACCCCGCTTTCGCGGGGTTCTTTTTGGATTATCTCAATTTGCTGTTTCGGAAGGAATAGGCTGCGTATATCACGACACCTACCCCAAGCCAGACAAGGAAGTTCAGGTGCGTCTGGCTGGGCAGGAACATGATCAGCGCGCCGCAGGAGAAAACACCCAGAACCGGAACGATGACACCGCCCGGGATCTTGAACGGACGCGGCAATTCCGGATGGCGGCGGCGCATGGCGATCACACCGGCGCAGACGATCACGAAAGCTGAGAGCGTGCCGATATTCACAAGCTCCGCCAGTTTGGTGAAAGGAATAAAGCCTGCGAAAGAAGCCATCACCAGACCGCACAAAACCGTCGTGCGAACTGGCGTATGGGCTTTTTCACTTACCTTTGAGAAAAACGGCGAGAGCAAGCCATCGCGGCTCATAGAGAGGATGATGCGCGTGAGCGCGTAGTAGAGAACCAGCATGACAGTCGTCAGACCGGCGATCACGCCTGTCGCTACCAATGCGGAAGCCCAGTTAATGCCGATCAGATGCAAGGCATAGGCGACCGGCGACGTGACATTGAGTTCGGTGTAGGGAACAATGCCTGTCAGCAATCCTGAGACGACGATATAAATGATCGTACAGAAAACAAGCGAGCCGAGAATGCCGATCGGCACTGAACGCTGCGGATCGCGCGCTTCTTCGACGGCTGTTGATACCGCATCGAAACCGACATAGGCGAAGAAAACAAGTGATGCTCCTGCGAGCACCCCAACCGTATGTCCGTCAGGCGTTGTCGAGAACCAGCCGAACGGCATGAAGGGGGTCCAGAGCTCAGGCTTGATATGAAACGCCGCAACGCCAATAAATACAGCGATCGTCAGCACCTTGATAAATACCATCGCCGCATTCAGGCGCGCGCTTTCCTTGACACCGACGATGAGCATCACCATCAGGATCAGGATAATCGCGACAGCCGGAAGATTGACGAGACCCGGCTGATCGGCAAACGGCCCGTGCGTCAGCATTGCCGGCAGGCCCAGCCCGACAGATTCAAGACCTGAATTGAAATAGCCCGACCAGCCGTTGGCGACCGCCGCAACAGATACGCCGTACTCCAGAATTAAAATCCAGCCGATGATCCAGGCGACGGCTTCGCCGAAAGCTGAATAGGCGTAACCATAGGCCGAACCACAGCCTTTGACGCTTGATGAAAGCTCGGCGTAAGACAGCGCGGCAAAAGCGCAGGCAAGACCGGATACCGCAAACGAAAGCACGACGGCGGGGCCTGATTGCGTGGCGGCGGCAACGCCAGTGAGAACGAAAATCCCCGTACCGATAATCGCACCGACACCCATCAGGATCAGGTCGAAAGGACCGAGCACGGCTTTTAACTGATGGCCGTCCGTCGGACTATAATCCGGCGCTTTGCGGCGGAACAAGGCGGTGATGAGTTTCGAAGCCATGATGGATGTTTCTCCCTTTGTAATTTCTGCCGATAATCATAGAGTCCCGCGTGAATCGCACCAAGCCGCTTTTTGCACTCGTCCCCCGCTTATAGATTAGGCTAGACTCATCTACATGATTCCCATGTGGGCCGTTCTCGGCCTTGCCGCCGCCCTTGTCTGCACCGCCATCCCGCTCATTCAGGAGAGAATGCGCGCCGACGGCTTTGCGCTTGCCGTCATCGTCAAACTTGTCTCGGCCTGCGTGATCTTTCCTTTCGTGTGGCATCAGGGCTTTCCCGACAATCCGCGTTTTTATCTCGCCGTCGCCATGACTTCCCTATTATGGGCGATATCGGATGTCATCTATTTCCGCGCGGTACCCGTCGCGGGCGCGGGCGTTGTCTCAAGACTTTTGCCATCCGCCGTCTTGATCTCGTTTCTGTTGTGGTTCTTTGTCGATCCTTCGCTTCTTAACAAATATATCGCCGAACCTTTGAAAGGAATCGCCATCACCGCGATTATTTTCATGTCGGCCTTCTTCGCGATGGAGATCAGAAAATGCCCGTTTTCATGGCGCGGGGCGCGTCTCGTGTGGTTCGTGATTTTTGCCGCCTGCGTCGGGCCGCTGATTGAGAAGGTGACGCTCGGCTACGCGCCATCAAAACAGGCTCCTTATGCCTTCGTCTTTATACAATCTTCCTTCATGCTGTTTTTCTGGGCTGCCTATTTCGTCGTGCGCCGGCCCATTCCCATCTCAACTCTGTTGTCGCCGCTCTCGCTGAAGGCCGGATTCCTGATCGGGCTGTGTTCGGCCTTTGCTGTTACTTTGCGTTTTCAGGCCTTGCAAATGACCGAGCATCCGGCCTATCTCTCAGTTATCCTGTTCACGGACGCGCTATGGATCGTCATTATCCATCGCCTGACCGGCCGTCAGGATTCGAGCAATATAAGGGCGGGGCTCGGGATCGTTTTCTGCGCTATCGCCCTGGTTATCGTTAAAAGCCTCTAAAACATTGATTTTTGCCATCTTCCCTAGGGCAGTAGAGCAGTGTATTTTAATAAATATAGGACCTTAAAAGGAAAGTTTGACTATGAAGTTGAAATTTGTCATATTGCCGCTACTTGCTATCTCCGTTGTCCTCCTCAGTGGCTGCGGAAATACGGCCGAAGGTGTCGGCCGCGATATGGAAGAATGGGGCAAGACCTTACAGAATACCTTTTAGGATTTAGGAGATTTCAGATGATCCGCCCGACCCTGATTTTAACTTTTGGCCTTTTGAGCGCCACGCTTCTCGCCGCCCCTTCTTTTGCCCGTGACGACGGCGGCTTCGGCGCAAGCTTTACGAACAAGGCCCCGTCAGCCCTGACGGAAACACCGAATTCCGCGATCGCGCAGAAATCCATCGTTCCCGGTGAAGTGACACCTGACGGCAAGGCAATGCAGGAAATCATGCCGGCTGCCGGTGATGAGGATTCGAGCGATGAGCTTCCGGCAGATCCGGAAGACCTCGCCCCGGCAACGCCGGACGCGACTGTCAAGACGGACACGACAGGACAATAAGTCTTTTAAACCCCGCTCAGCCTTAAAAGCTCTTAATGTTGTCCCCGCGAAAGCGGGGATCTCACTTTTACGCTTTGAAACGGATCCCCGCTTTCGCGGGGACAGCAGGATTTTCCTCTGCCGTTAAACTGAGACGCTAGCCCATTTTTACTAGAGACTTGATTCGGCCTCTCGCGTATTCTGCCCGCATGTCAGCACAGCCCCTTACCCGCACGCAGAATATTTTCTGGACCTCTTTTCTTCTGATGCTTTTCCTGCCGCTTCTCGGCAGTACTTTCTCACCTCTTCCGTTTGGAATTATTCTGCCGGCTATCGGTGCAGTATATTTTATCGCACATAAAATTTTCTTCCGCACATGGCCGCTGGTCAAAACGCCGCTGCCAGGACTTCTGCCGATCGTCACCTGCCTGCTTGCACTGATGTTCTTCAGCTATTTCTGGTCCTTCAATCCGCCCGCGACATTCGCACGCGCCGAGAAAGTCGGCTCGCTGATCGTCGCCTGTTTCGCACTGGTCGGCGTCGCGCAAGCCTGTCCGCCGCAAATCTGGCAGAAATACAATCTCATGTTCCCGCTCGCCGTTTTTATCATCGGCGCGGTCAATGCGTTCGATATCTATTTCGGCCTGCCGATCTACCAGTTCATCAATCACGCGCAGGATCTGCAGATGAAGCCGGATTTCCTGAACAAAAACGTCTCGGTCTTCGTCATGGCCCTGCCGGTTTCCCTTTACCTGACCTGGAAAAGCCGCTCCATACTGGCCTTCATGGGCCTCGTGGTCCTTGCCGTTTCCATCTTCTTCCTGACCTTCAGCCAGGCCTGCCAGCTCTCGCTGCTTGCCATTCTTTTCGGCGCAATCGGAAGCGCGTCTTTTCTTGAGAAAATTACAGCCCGCACGGTTTTCGTCGGGCTCGTTCTCTTATTCCTTATGCTTCCCTTTATCGCGCCGACGGCGTTCGATCTGCTCGCCGCCAAAGTATCGGGTGATAGCGGCGTGCTGGCCGAAGCTTCGACGGCTTTGCGCCTCGAGAACTGGGATTTCCTCTCCCGCCGGATTTTTGAAAATCCATGGACGGGCTTCGGTATGGATTCCACGCGTTATATGAAATTCGACACGCAGGAGCTCTACTTCCACAACAACACGATCATGCACCCGCATAACGCCGTTTTGCAGATGTGGATCGAATACGGCGTACTCGGGGCCGCATGGTCGATCGGCTTCCTCGTCTATTTCTATTATTTCCTGAAACGCCTGTCGCCGACCGCGCGCAGATTGTCCTTCCTGACATTCTCATCGATCATGGTATTCCTGCTGGTGTCGTGGTCGATCTGGGCGAGCTGGCTCGTCGCGCTTATTTTATACCTGGCGACGCTCTGCGTCCTGGCAACGAAAACCGAAACTAGGTGATATTGTTCTCGGCGGCGTATTTCTTGACTCTTTCTATTCTCGTCGAGTCATAGGGATGGGATGCCCCAAGAAAATTATAAACCTTCTCGGTGATATTTTTCGTGGCTTCATGGCCGATGGTTTTTTCGCCCGCCGACATGAACTGCCGCGCAAGCCAGCCACTGTGCGTCAATATATCTTCATACTTGTATCTATCAGATCCCTCATCACGCGCCAGCATCTCGATGGTGGCGGACGGATTCCCCAGTGTCTTCACGGCGGATAAATCACAAACGATCTCTGCTGCATGCGACGCGCATTGTTGCAAGAGATGGCTGACCGTATTGACGGAAGCCGCCAGGGCGACCGTACCGACAGCCATTGCGATCTGCGTTTTCGACGTATGGCCGAAAGCCACGAGCGCCGCTTCCCGCAAAGCCGCAACGCCGGCGATGATATATTTTGCTTTATCGGTTATTTGAGCCACTTCATCACTCATGATACAGCTTTGTCTTTCAACGATATGCCGCATTTCATGAGCGATGATGGCTTTGCCTTTTTCCAGGTTACTGTCGTCAAGGTTTTCAGACGCGAGAGCGATATCATCGTTTGGAAAAAGGCATGGACGACCGAAAGGGCTAAGGATCAGGGTCGGAGTTTCGATCCCCATTTTTGCACTGATATCCCTGGCTGCTTCCTGCAGGGGATGATCCGCAGGAATTTCTACCTTTGGCATTGCAACCATCACTTCAGCCACGAGACCATTGCCCAGATCCAGCTCCGCGATCTTTTGTTCCGGATTAAATCTTTTAGCGGCATTTCTCAAGACATTGGCATTGCTTTTGCTGGCCAGGAGAACGGCAATCGTCGCCCCGATACCTGCTGCAGGTCCTAAACCCGCACTTGCGAGTGCAAAGAACAATCCTGCCTGGCCTAATTGCGCGGCCCGCAGGGTAAGTGTTTCTTTTTGCAGCGTATCCATGAATTTCATGGCACAGTCTGTACCACTATTACGGAAAACTAGTCAAGCTTTTTAGGCAAAAGCAGCCAGTAACGGCCTTTTGAATTCATAGGCCCGGCGGCGGCCTCGGCTTGCGGGCCATAGCCGAAAAAGATATCGCCACGCACCGCGCCGACGATCGCACCGCCCGTATCCTGCGCCACCATCAGGCGGTTATAGCGCGGCGCGTCCGTTGAGAGATAAACCGGCACACCGTACGGCATTTGCCCGCGGTCGATCGCCATCGAACGGTTCGCAGTCAGGGTCACGCCCTCGCCGCCTTTGGGGCCGTCCTCGGTGAATTTGAAAAACACATAGGATTTGTTCGTACGCATGATCTCGCGCCCCTCGACAGGATTGGCCGCGAGCCATGCCTTGATCGACTGCATCGAAACATTGTCCTTGGTGAGATGCCCGCGCTTGATCAGCTCCTTGCCGATCGCATAATAGGGATAGCCGTTCTGCCCGTCATAACCGACCTGTTTCGCCGTGCCATCCGGCAGCGTCACCACACCCGATCCCTGTATCTGTAAGAAGAACGCATCGACGGCGCTATCGACCCAGATCAGCGGCCTGTCCTGTGCCTTCGGCAATTTGCCGTCCTCAATTTGTGCGCGGTCTTCATAAGGTTTCAGGTTGCCGTCAATCGCCCGGCCGGCAATGCGCTGCCCTTTAAGTTCCGGGCGGAACTGGCCGAGATCGACCATGATCAGGTCATCAGGTCTTGCGCGCAATGGAATCGAATATTGCGCGGTCTGCGCCAATGATCCGCGCAATGACGCTTCGAAATAACCTGTGAAAACACCCTGGCTCTCGCCCTGATCGCTCGCGAGCATCGGCGTGAAATTATTTTCGAAATAGCTACGCGCGACTTGCGCCGTCACATCGCCTTGCGGCATCGCGCGGCAGGCATTTTGCCAGTCAGCGTAAGATCCCATCTCGTTATCGTTTGAGAATTTCTTCGTGCCGTCCGCTTTTAAAATACGGTCGCAGGATTTTGCGAAAGCCTTCAGGCTTTCCTGCGTCTGGTCGTCGTTCCAGCCCGGCAGATCGGAGAAACCGGCAGAAACAAGAACGAGCTTTTCTTTTGTCGTTTCCTTGTCGGCGGTCGCGCAGGCATTCAAGCACAGGCACGATAATAGCAGAAGAGCTTTTACAGATTGTTTCAAGAGATCAGGCCGTTCTGCCGTCGGCATCGGGAATAGGCGTTTTGCCGTCGTCTTCCTTTACATCGTCGCGCGTTTCATAGACGAGCCATGTCGGGTCTTTGCTGGCTGTGTTGCGGCCGAAGGTCCAGACATCGGTCAGTTCGGTGACACGATCGGGATTGCCGGAGATGATTTGTTTTTCGGCATCGCGGATGACGCAGGTTTCATCGGCCGTCAGGCGCAGGCTGATATAGGCCATGCGTCCGGCAAGGCGCGCTTCGATGATTTCGAGTTTACGCACAGAATGAATTTCAGAGGAAATGGTTTCACCCCGTACCTTGCGCGCATCGATAACATCGGCAAAGGCCTTATAGATCGTCGGGGCCAGAAGGTCATGCAGCGTATCCGTATCACCCTTGGCAAATGCCTCGACAATCATCGGAAAAGCCTCTTTCGCGCCGCCGATAAAACGATAAGGGTCAAAACTGCGATCGTATTTCATGATATCGAGCAAACCCTGCACCGCATCCGGTTTGATATCGAGACCCGGAAAACGCTTGGCATCGAAGCTCAGCGACGGATCTGCAATATCCGTGATGTCGATTACACGGCCCCGGTCAATCGGCGGAGTCTTATCGGGATTGCTTAAATCAATGCCATTGAGCGGATTTTCCCGCTGGCGCTCGCTGCCGGTGCGTGTGCCCAGCGTATTGCGAAGCCAGAAAACGAGGACGATGGCGACAAGCGCGTATAAAATAAGATCGGCAGACAAGGGATGCTCCTTTTGCTTCTTAAATATAAGGCTTTTTCCGCTTTATACAAGCTCGGGACGGCAAGATCGATTGAAATGCAGGGTCCGGATATGCTAAACCACAGTCTTTCCAGCTATCAACTAAGGACCTCGACTGACATGACCGCCAAGACCAAACCAAGCGACGACAATAATACCGCAAGCCCGGGGTTGCCGCTTATGGTCCATACCCAGTATGTGAAGGATATTTCCTTCGAGAATCCGATGGCGCCGAATTCTTTCCGTGCCGGGCTCGCTCCGCCGAAGATGGAGATGAATATCAATCTCGACGCGCGCCCGCTCGAAGACCCCAATCTCAAGAATCTTTATGAAGTGACGTTGAAAATATCGGCACGCGCCATGCGCGACGGCCAGGCGGTTTTTATCGCAGAAATTCTCTACGGCGTTGCGGTTTCATTGCAGGAGAGCGTTCCTGAGGGCCAGCACCACCCGCTGTTGCTGATCGAAGTGCCGCGCCTTGCCTTCCCGTTCGCGCGCCAGATCCTGTCCGACCTGACACAGGGCGGCGGTTACCCGGCGCTCCTGCTCGGACCCGTCGATTTCTACAGCATGTATATGAGTCGCTTCGGCAATACAGACGGCGAAAGCGCCAACTAGGCTAGTTCTTCCAGAGATTGTCCTTGATGGAGTCGAGCATCTTGTCATGCCGGGCCAGCTCGTCTTCGCTCGGCGCGAACGCGCGGGGCTCGCGATAGCTGCGTTTGATAGCTTCGACCGGACCACCCGAGAAAATATTGGTCGCGGCCGTGTTCTGCGCATCAAGCCCGAGTCCATGCTGGCGGCCGCCGTTTAACTCCAGATAAACTTTTGCAAGCAATTGCGCATCGAGAAGCGCGCCGTGAAATCCGCGATCCGACAGATCCACACCGAAACGGCGGCAGAGCGCATCAAGATTGGCCGGCTGGCCCGGATATTTCTTGCGCGCGACCAGGACCGTATCGACAGCATCCGCGACTTTAAACGGCGGAAAACCGTACGGTTTCATCTCGGCGTTCAGGAACTTGATATCGAATTCGGCGTTGTGAATGACAAGCCGCGCATCGCCGACGAAATCGAGAAAATCACCGACAATCTCGCCGAACGTCGGTTCGTCCTTGACCTTCTCATTGGTAATGCCGTGAACCGCAACCGCGCCCGCGTCGATCTCGCGTTCGGGATTTATGTACTGGTGATAAACCTTGCCCGTCGGTACGTGATTGACGATTTCCACGCAGCCGATCTCGACGATCTTGTGCCCGTCCGCTGGATCGAATCCTGTCGTTTCTGTATCGAGTACGATTTCTCTCATGGAAATAAACTAGACCGGACAACCAATAAGTAAAAGAACAAAACACTTTTGCAGAAGGCAAAACAGGGATAAGTTAAGGTCTATGGGGAGAATTCTACTTTTTATATTACTTTTGCTCTGGCCCGCTTTTTCTTTCGCTCAGGATGAAAAAGACGCTTTCTTCGCCCTTAAATTTATCCGCAAGGACGCGGCGACCAGTTCCAGCAAATGCATCGGCAAACCTGTAACACCCGAATGTGCCATGGATACATGGGAAGCCTGCGGATATTGGTGGGATAACGATCTCTGCCGCACCGTTCAGGATAAAGACCTAATCGACAAGCATAGCACCAATAAAGGCGGTTATCACGACCTGGGCATGCTAGCTTATAAGCCTCTTTATAAGGGCATCATAACAGACGAAGATATCGACTTTGCTTCCAGCACCAAATTGATTTTCGGTGACAGCAAAAAATGGCAATCGGGCGATATTGTTATTCTGAATACGGCATGGTCTTGTGAACCCGATTCCGCTTGTTACAGCAAGCAAAAAAGCGCTGATTATAAAACCGTATCGCCGATATGCCCTCCCGTTAATTGCAGCATCGGATCATCGGACACCGAGCCGCTATACATGGAAGGCTTTATCATACGCAATATCGCGCCGGATACATGGCATGTTATAGATCATTTCACCCCCGCAGATCGTTTCTATGAAAGATTTATGGGTATAAAAACGATAAAATAGTTCATTCGTCTCTGATATATCTAAAACGATCAATATCGCCTTGGTTAATTTTTCCCTCTCTTTCTTTAACAAATTTCTCACGTTGTTCGGCCATGCCTTTTATCAAAGATTGGATCTTTTGTCAGGGCACCTTCCATCATCATAGCGCTTCTGGTTGCCCGATATTCGCGCGGCCCCATATTCTCTTCATTTTTTAGATTATCACTGAATTCTCTGTATTTATTTTTATATCGGGAACCTCGAGAAGCTCCATTTTTATTTTTGGAACATCTCTATAAAGATCATTCTCACCCTCATTTTCATTCTTTCCTTGCGAAAGCAACTGCGCCGTTTTTGACGGCGAGGACATCGTCTTCATTGGTATTGGCCTGACGCGACAACATTGATTTCAGGGAAAAGGTGACTGGAAGAGAGACGACAGATCGGACAGCCACCAAGTAAAAGAACAAAACGCTTTTACCCGGCGCAAAACAGGGATAAATTAAAGCCCATGGGGAGAATTCTACTTTTTATATTACTTTTGCTCTGGCCCGCTTTTTCTTTCGCTCAGGATGAAAAAGACACTTTCTTCGCTCTTAAATTTATCCGCAAGGACGCAGCAACGAGCTCCAGTAAATGCATCGGCAAACCTACAACACCCGAATGTGCGCTTGATACTTACAACGCCTGCCAGATATGGTGGGACAACAATCTCTGCCGCACCGTTCAAGACGAAGACCTACTCGACAAACACCTTACAAAGCATGGCCTTTATCATGATCTTGGTATGCTGGCATATCAGGCAACAAATTATGTAGTTTTAAAATCTTCTGACATTCCCGCAAAAAATCCGGACAGGTTTTATTTCGGCGATGTGTCAAAATGGAAGGCTGGAGACAGACTAATTGTTAATCGTGAAGAATGGTGTGAGCCTGACAATGATTGCTATGATAAATATTTCAAGAAAGGGTCTGACAAACTTGCATTAAAATGCCCCCCTGTCGATTGCTCCGATCCATACCCCGACAGGCCGGAACTGCATTTTTACGGCTTTATATTACGGGAGATCAAACCCGGGAAATGGAATGTCATAGACAGTTTTCAGCCCGTTACAGAAATTTTAGAAAATATTTCCAAGTCAGGGGCTGCAAAATAATCTTCTTTATTTCTTTTTACGGCGAAAGGAATCGTAACGTATTCTATTTCCTGCCAGTACGCCGCCCCTACTTTCTTCGCCTTCAGTTCGTATATCGGCCAATGCATCCATAAATTTGTCTAATTTTTGTGGGTCGTTTGCAAGGCGCAGATAGGCATTCCATGTCTGTAGACCCATGCCGCCATCTTCTTCGACCGTCTTTGGCTCCATTCTATTAATAGCTCGTTGGATCATCAATGATCCACCGCCACGTCCATGCTGGAACAGCGTATCGAAATAGGCACTGGCCGCCGTATCGTCTTTGATATCTTCAAGCGCTTTGCGTCCGCCATTCCTGCTCATAACATCCTCCATGTAGGCTGGATATATGTGAGCTATATCTTCAGGCTTAAGCTGACTGGTTTTTCTTCTATCACCAAGAATTCTAGCGTCCAGTCTTTTCTGATTTATTAAGCCATCCAGTGTCGGCTGTAGGATTCCTGCCTTTGCCGTACTACTTGGATCGGATTCATTTATTCCCTCCATAGCAAGGGTATTCCGCATAGCTTTATATTGTCGCTCTCCCATTTCAGGAATTGTCTTAAGCGTTGAACCGAAAATATTCCATGCCTTTAATTGATCTGCTTTTGATAGCATGCCTCTTTTCGATTCAGGCATCCCGTCAAAAGGATCATTGAAGGCATCTGTTTTCTTTTCCGACAAAACCTGCGCCATTTTTGATTCCGTTTCACCGCCGGGTTTCATCACACCATCGGCTTTCAATCCGTTCTGCGTCTGAAAGTTTTTTATGCCATCGAACAGGGCGTTATCCGGATACGGAGTCATGCCGTAATCCGGGATCTCATAATGCCCCAGATTCTTAAGGCCGTTTTTGACGGCGATGACATCGTCTTCATTGGTATTGGCCTGGCGCGACAACATTGATTTCAGGGAAAAAGGTGACTGGAAGAGAGACGACAGATCGGACATTGAAAACCTCGCAAAATAAAACAAAAAAGGCCCGCTTTTCGTGAGAAAAGGGGCCTTGACAAAAAGAACATAACATGAACAATCTATAGAAGTCAAGCTATTTGGGGAATATGATGCGCTTTCTGGTTTTTCTGACAGTTCTTCTTATTTTTTCAGTCGCTTATGCGGCGGACCCAAAACCATATCCTTTGATGATCGTCGGCAAGGATATCGCCAGCAGCAGCAGCCAATGCATCGGCAAGCCCTCCACGCCCGAATGCGCGGTAGATACATTGGAAGCCAGTACTACATGGGCAGATGGCAACTTATTACACACCATAATGGATAAGGACCTATCTGCTGCGAATCTGAGAGAACCCCAAGAGAACATTCTTCTTTACAAAGAACTGGACCGGGTAGTTCTAGAAAAGCATGACGTTCCGCTCTTCTCTCCGAAATATTTTGAGTTTGGTGATGTTAGTAAATGGAAGGAAGGAGACAATATTATTTTTACTGTTGAATGGAGATGCTCACCAAACGCTGCATGTAAACAGCAATTCAAAGACCTTGCAGCAGACAAGATGCCGCTTAATTGTCCGCCTACTGAATGCGGGTCGCCTCAATTTCAGAACGGCGATTACTATGTATACGGTTATATTTTACGACAGATGAAACCTGATAAATGGAATGTTGTCGATGCTTTCACTCCCGCCAATGAAATTTATCTAAATCTAACAGGAAATGCCCATGTCAAATAAACTTCCTCTTTTGGCATTTTCTCTCTTGCTTATATTTTCTGTCACTTCATACGCTGACAATAATCCAAGCACCCTACCGAGATTTACGCGAGCCAATACTGCAACAAGCACCAGCAAATGCATCGGTAAGCCCGAAACCCCTGAATGCGCAATAGATACGTACATTGCCTGTATAAAATGGTGGGATAGGGATTTATGCAAGACTGTGCTTAATGACGATATCGGA
>JBEHYB010000009.1:0-41901 GCA_048498395.1 Pseudomonadota bacterium | reverse complement strand
GCGCCATCGGGCGCGTGGCGCCGCTTCCGCCGGGATAACGGTGTTCGCGACCTGCATATAACGACGACCGCGGCACCCGGTGTCGGCGATAAATCATCGACGCTGGTCAGTTTTCCGGCTTTGACCGCGCGTCCGCCATCCAATTGCGGCACGATGCCAGGTTTCGAAGACAGCCGGACCAAACTGCCCGATACGGCAGAAGGCGAGCCTAAAGACTACGGAATAGGTTGTACCCTCGAAGCTATGATGGCCAAACAGGTCGCGCGCCCGGCTGATCTGCTCGGCCGGCCGGGCTTTGAAACCAATGCCGATGCTCGTCGTCAGGAAGCTGTCATCTGGCAGCGCGGCTATTACGGCAACAAGTCTTTCGAGCCTCTTAAAGGTCAAAGCGCGAGCGAAGATTAAGGCTTAAAAGCCCATATTCTTAACTTCTGATTTATAGTCTCCCCTTATAATAAAGCTGAAAAACTATAAGAAAATTCCCGAAAGTCTTCGGGGTATCAGGAAGTTAGAACATGAACGACGCAACGGGCAAAATCGGCTCAGTGCTTTTGCCGACCGCAAAAGTGGCCTTGCATATCAAGGATAGCGACATCCGCGAAGCTGCAAAGCTTCTGGCGCAGGACTGGCGTTTTGCGCGCGTGACTTTCGAAATCAATGACGGCTCGATCGAAACCGCGATCGCGGCCTATGAATCTTCTCCATCTCCCGAACTGGTGATTGTTGAAACATCGACGATCGAAGAAGGCTTTACAGACCGTCTCGGTATGCTTGCCGGTAACTGCTCGGGCAATACATCGGCCGTCGTGATCGGCCCGGTAAATGATGTCTATCTCTACCGCAAACTGATCGACATGGGCGTGAGCGATTATCTTGTCCGTCCGGTGACTGCCGAAGTGCTGGCACAGGTTATCTCCAAAACTCTCATTGAAAAATTCGGCGCGCCGGAAAGCCGCCTGATCGCCATGATCGGTGCAAAAGGCGGGGTCGGGACATCGACTATCGCGCAAGGCTTTGCCTGGAATGTTTCGTCGCGGCTGGAGGAGAAAACAATCATCCTTGATGCAGCTGGCGGCTGGTCTTATCTCTCGGTCGGGCTTGGCACCGAACCCATGACAAATTTCACCGAAATGACACGTCTTGCCTCATCGACGGACGAGGCCGCTTTCAAGCGCATGTTGTTCGGCGTTTCAGATAAATTATCCGTCGTCGCAACAGGCGCTGATTCCATGCTGGACGATCATGTATCGGCTGAAGCCTTCGAGACGATCGTCAACCGATTGATGATTGCCCATCCTGTCGTCATCGTCGATCTCTCCGGAGCACCACCAAGCGTCAAGAAATCAACAATGGCGCGTGCTCATGAAATCATCGTCGTTTCCACACCGACATTGCCATCCTTGCGCGCGGCCCGCACGCTGATGCAGGAAATCAAGAATTTACGCGGAGACTCTGGCGATAATATAAGCCTCATCCTCAATAAAGTCGGTAGAGCTGCCGGTATGGAAGTCGGGAAATCTGATATTGAAAAAGCGCTGGAGCGAAAAGCCGATCTGGTTATCAACTATGCTGAGAAAGCTTTTGCTGCTGCGGAAGCGCAAGGTAAAAATCTAGGAGAGATCAAGGGTGCCGAAGATATAGCTTCCAGTATTCTGGATTTCGCACGGAAACTTCTGAACGTAAAACAGGATGCAGGCACAGAAACCAAAGCGGATAATTCGCTGCTTGGCGGATTACTTGGAAAGTTCAAAGGCAAGGCATAGTAAATGGCGTTTGGTAAAAAGGGAGACGGAGCAGTAGGAGTGATGCCGCCAAAGCCGGTGCAAGTCGCCGCGCCTGCGCCAACCCCAACCGCGTCATTTAATACCGAAATTAAGAAAGCAGCGGAGCCGGCACAAAAAATCCATCTTGAAGCCGATATCTTCAGCGCGCACCAGCCTGCTGCCGCAGCACCTGCAGTTTCTGATACCGATTCAATGACACAGCTGCGTCTGCAGCGTGCCCGTAACCGTATCTGGTCTGACTTGCGCGATGGTATCGACCTTAAAGCGCTCGCCCGTATGGACGGCAAGGGCGCGCGTGAGGAAGTCGCCACGGCCGTTGAGGAGATTGCCCGTTTTAGGAATCTTGACCTGACCCCGAACGAACTGGCTCAGATCGGCAAGGAATGTTCGGACGATATGCTGGGCTATGGCCCGCTCGAGACGCTGCTTGAGGAAGACGGCATCGCCGATATCATGATCAATGGCCCGGATACGGTCTATGTCGAGCGCAAAGGTAAAATTCAGAAAACGGATATCAAATTCCGCGACAATCAGCATCTGGTTACGATCTGTCAGCGTATCGTCGGGGCTATCGGCCGTCGCGTTGATGAATCGTCCCCGATTTGTGACGCGCGTCTGCCTGACGGATCGCGTGTCAACGTCATCATCCCGCCGCTCGCCGTCGATGGCGCATGCATGACCATTCGTAAATTCTCCAAGGACAAGCTGACGCTCGAGAAACTCGTTGAATTCGGCGCGGCGACACCATCCTGCGCGAAACTTATCATGGCTATTGGCCGCAGCCGCGTAAACGTTCTCGTATCAGGCGGTACGGGTTCGGGTAAAACCACGATGCTCAACTGTCTGACCCGCTATATCGAGAACGGCGAACGCGTCATCACCTGTGAAGATGCCTGCGAACTTCAATTGCAACAGCCGCACGTCGTGCGCCTTGAAACCAGACCAGCTAACCTTGAAGGTGTCGGTGAAGTCACAATGCGCGATCTGGTCAAGAACTGCCTTCGTATGCGACCTGAACGCATTATCGTCGGTGAGGTTCGCGGTCCGGAAGCTTTCGACCTTCTGCAGGCGATGAATACCGGCCACGATGGCTCGATGGGAACGGTTCACGCTAACAATCCGCGCGAAGCCCTCTCAAGGATGGAAAACATGATCGCGATGGGCAATTTGAATATTCCAACGCTTGCTGTGCGCGAACAGATCGCGGCAGCGATCAGCGTCATTATCCAGGTTCAGCGTCTGCGCGACGGTTCAAGAAAGGTCACGCATATTTCGGAAATCACAGGCATGGAAGGCGAGGTCGTCACCATGCAGGATCTGTTCGTTCTCGATATTTTGGGCGAAGACGAGCACGGTAAATTAGTTACCAAGCAGCGCTCGACAGGCTTACGGCCTAAATTCTACGATCAGGCGCGCGCTTTCGGTGTTGAGAAATACGTGCTTGACGCGATGGAAGAGGCATACGGCTAATGTCCACCGGCTTTATCATTTTTCTGGCCGTAATTGCGATGATGGTCGCACTTGGCATGATGTTCTATTTTCTCACAAACGCGAAGATGGAACAGCAAAAGCGCGCATTGGCGGTTATTGCCGGCCAGTCGTCGCGCACCACTAAAGAAAACGAGCAGGACGGCCGCGACCGCCGCCGCGCCGACCTTGCGAAAAAACTCCAGCAAAAAGGCAACCCGCTCAAGAAATCGAATGCTCTGCGTGACCAGTTGAACAAGGCCGGGCTCTATGACACGCCCGTTTCAAAATTCTGGATTCTCTCCGGAATTTCCGGCGTGATATTTACCGCGCTGGCCATTTTCATGGGGCAGCCGAAGATCGTTATACTTCTCATAGCAATTGTCGGCACTTTCGGCTTTCCCAAATTTGTTCTCGGGTCCAAAATCAAACGCCGTCAGAAGAAATTCCTGACAGATTTTCCCGATGCGCTTGAATCGATCGTCCGTCTTTTAAAGGCCGGTATGCCAGTCGCAGAAGCAATTTCGATGGTGGCGCGTGAATTCACAGGACCGGTCGGCGAGGAAATGAGCAAAGTATACGAACAACAGAAAATCGGTATTCCGCTGGCCGAGGCCTGCGTCAAGGCGGGAGAGAGAATGCCGATCACCGAAATGCAGATGTTCGCGACCGGCATTACGATCCAGCAGCAAACCGGTTCGAGCCTTTCGGAAGTATTGACCAATCTGGCGAAAGTCATTCGCGCGCGTTTCCGCCTGAAACGTAAAATTCAGGCGCTATCATCGGAAGCCAAAGCTTCAGCCAGTATTATCGGCGTTCTTCCGATCCTTGTCTGCGGCGGTCTTTGTGTCATAAGCCCGGAATATATGCATCCACTTCTTTATACGCTCAAAGGCAAGATCTTCCTTGGTGGCGCAGGCACATGGATGATCATGGGGATCATCATCATGAAACAAATGATCAATTTCAGGATTTAAAAAACGATGTTTTCGGAACAGATCGACCAGGCACTTATCATTATCGTCAGTTCGCTTCTCGCGATGCTGACCTTCGTTGCTGTCGCTCTGCCGTATCTGAACCGTACGGAGAAGAAAGAACGTTATCTCAACGTTATTGAGAAAAAGAAAAAGGCGCTGTTTGAGCAGAGCAAGGAAGCGCTCAATAACAAGAAATCGCAGATCATCGCAAAGAACGTCTCGGCGCGTGAATCGCTGACCCTGTTCTATAAGGCGCAGGAATTATTCGGCGAGATGGGCGAGAAAGTCCGTGACCAGATGCTACAGGCCGGTATTCGCGATCCCAAGGCACCGTTTAAATACCTGATCGGGCGGGTTGTACTGCCGCTGATCCTGATGTTTTTTACCTTTCTTGTGATGGCGAAGGGCCATAAGGAATTTGAGCCGTCGAAAATCATGCTGGCCGTTGCTTTTATGGGTTTGGCCGGGTTCTTCCTGCCGAAAATCCTGCTGAAAAATTATATCCAGAAACGCCAGGCGGAGATCAATATTACCTTTCCTGACGCGCTCGACATGATGCTGATCTGCGTTCAGGGCGGTATCGGTCTTGAACAGGCTATCAATCGTGTTGCGGATGAAGTCGCCGAGCACTCGCCGACACTGGCCGAGGAGCTTGGGATTTTAAGCGCCGAGATGGGGATGTTGAATGACCGCCGGTCGGCCCTGCAGGATTTCGCACGTCGCGTCGGAAGCGGCGCTGCGCGTTCTTTCTCGACTGCGATGATTCAGGCCGAGCAATATGGTACGTCGGTTTCAAGCGCGATGCGCGTTATTGCGGATGAACTTCGTGATATGCGTATGGCGACAGCCGAGCAAAAGGCGGCATCTCTGCCGCCTAAACTTACTGTTCCTATGATCCTGTTCTTCCTGCCTGCGCTCTTTATCGTTATCCTGACTCCGGCCTTTTTAACGGCGGGCGAGCAGGGGCTCGGCGGAAATAATTAGTAAGTCTTTTTAGGATCTTCTTTTTTCATTACGCCTGTTTTCGCCAGCGAGTAATCCGAGGGCTCGTTCAGTGTGCGGATGATACGGATATTGCGTTCGATCTCGACGCGGCCCGGATCTTTCTGCTTTGCTTCATACAGCAATGAAAGGGCTTTATCTGTATAACCTTGCGCGGCAAGGTTCAGGGCAAGGTTGTTCATCACAGGAATGCTGTCGCCGTCCCAGAGTTCAAGCGCCTTGCGGAAAGCGATTTCAGCTTCAGGATGTTTCTGTTGGGCATCGAGCGAGATACCGAGGATATGCCAGGCGCGGTAGTTGCCGTTATCGGCCTTGATGCCTTTACGCGCATAGGTTTCAGCAGATTTGAAATCGCCTGTTTCAAGTTCCATCGCGCCCATCTCGGTGAAAGTCAGGGTCGCCGGCGATTTGCCTTTGAGGAATGGGGTGAGAATTGTTTCCGCTTTTTTCAGGTCGCCGGATTCACGTAAGGCTTTCGCGTAACGTCCTGCGGCGAATTCGTCTTTAGGATTTCTTTTGTAGAGTCCGGCTGTAAAGGAAACGCTTTCCTTACGGTCGCCATACAGCTCGCCTTTTTGCGCGCCGACGGAGGACAGCGTGGTTGTCGGTTTTCCTGTTCCTTCCGATGAGCCAGCGCAGGCAGTCAGCAGAAGAGTTGAAGCAAGAATAAAAGTTGAAACAGTCAACTTGTTCGCGACCATTGAAGGAGCTCCGTTTTTTCTTAAAGTTTTTTATTCACCTGGTGGTGGCTCGGTTGTCTTCGGCGTTGTGAGAGGTTCTTCGCTCTCATCCGCTTTCGAAGCGGTGCCGGCCTGTGTACCCATCGGTGTTGCCTCAGGGATAGCAGGTGCAGCGCTTGTTACGTCCTGAACCACGTTAACTTCATGGCACATGTCCGGACAATAGTAAACGCTGTATTGTTTGCATCCGGCGGCCCCGTTGGCGCAGGCGCGGCGGATACGGATATAGTTCTTGTTCGGGGAGCCGATGATGACGTGACGCTGCATGATGACCTTGCCATCAACGTCCAGGGCACGGAAATAGGTGGAGCCAGGTTTCTTTGCGATAAGCACAAGCGTTTTATTGGTATCGGGCACCACGCGCAGGTTTTCATTGCTGCCGACGATCACATTGACGGCATCGCGGTCCAGGCGGACGATCTCGGGTTTGTCGAGGGAAACACGCAAAGGCTCGATTTCAGCTGAATCTTCGGCCACGGCAGGCGGGATTTCTTCGACATCCTGCAATTCTGACGCATCGATAGCATCGATCTTGCCGGCAGGAGGGGCCGGGGCAGCTTCCTTGATCTGAACGGTTTTGGCGCTGGCGGCCATTGCCGCGATCTTTGCCTTTGCGTCAGGACTTAGATCGCTCTCGGCGCGAACCGGGGCAGCAAAAACAAGCAAAAGGGACGAAATCGCAAGAATTTTCAGGCCGGTCGATACGGTCATCATGAAACCATTATGTGAATAAAAGGGATGCTATCCGGAATTGGTACGCTTACTTAATGAGTATACATGCAGGCAGCTTAAGCTTCACCTACTTTTTGCTCGAATATAAACTGTATTTTACAGAATTATCTTACGCTATATGGCTGGCTGTGGGATCGGCTGGGTGGAAGGTGTCTTGTTGACCCAGGTAAATTTATCCGCGGACAGCGCATCCGTATCATTCGTCACCTGATAGGATACAAGACTGCCGCCTTTGGCTACGCTGTAATCAACACAGCATACTCTCTCAGATAAAGGTTTCGGTGTCCCGTGTTCCCACAGGTGCCCGATGAATATTTTTTCCTGCGCCGGCATCTCGCGGAGTTCGCGACGAATGACTTCTGAGAGTGAATCTGCCTTACTTTGATAAGCGGCTTCGCGGAAACTGCCTGTCAGAGGAATGCTTGTATAGGCTTCGCCAAGCGTCCGCGGATTTTCACGCCACCACGCGATCCGGCCTTTGCGTCTTTCACTGCCTTCATGGTCAGTCACTTTCAGTCCGTCTGGATAATATTCTTCGGGCCCTTTCATAAGGACTTCAAAGCCAAGATAGGCTGTCGATGTTTTGTCCAGCATATCGAGCCATGCGGAATCGTTTATGATGCCGTCCTGTGTAATAATGCCTTCTTTGACAAGTGTTTCCGCCGCCGACGGTTGCCAGCAGGCATGTACGAAATTCAGGTTTCCGATCTTCAGGAAGATAGGGAGAGACTTGAACCATTCAATGACAGATTTGTAAGTCGCCTCATCGTTTTCAACTTCATCAAGAAATGCTTTATGCTGTTTGTAATTTTTTACGTCATGCGGACGGATGAATGTCTCTGGCTCATCAGGATGCGGTGTCGCCCAGAGAACGGCGTTGAATTCATGATTGCCCATGATGGCATGCGCGCTGCCAGCCTCGGTCATATTCTTGACCAGCGAGATGACTTCCAGATTTTTCGGACCGCGATCGATATAATCGCCCATGAAGATCGCTTTATGATTAGGTGGAGCGTCGAAACGGTGATTTACTTCGTCGTAAGTGTAACCGAGTTTTTCAAGCAACTGGTGAAGCTGGTCGTAAAATCCGTGAATGTCGCCGATGACATCGTAAGTGCAGCCGGTTTCATAGGGCAGGGTGCGCAACATCGCAAAGACCTCTTGCAGGTGGTGATTGAGGGCATTTTTGACGATTGTTTACGTAATGGTCAATTTAAATTGCGCGGTCAATGTGATTTTTATACAGATGCCTGTTGTCGGGAAGCTGTGGCTCGGCGCAAATGGAACAAATTGATATGCTGGCCCTTGGTAGCGACTGTTCAATGCCTATCAAGAGGTCTAATGAAATTAAAATGCGCATTTGTGAAGCTGTCCCAGGACATCGCTGAAAGAACCGGGTCGCCCGTCACTTTTATCGCGGCCTGCGCCGTCGTTTTCGTATGGGCCGTCTCGGGGCCGTTCTTCCATTTCTCGGAGACTTGGCAGCTCGTCATTAATACCGGCACGACGATTATCACGTTCCTGATGGTCTTCCTGATCCAGAGCACGCAAAACCGTGACACGGCGGCGCTTCATCTCAAGCTCAATGAATTGATCCGCGCCAAGGAAGGCGCGCATCTGGCGCTGCTCGATATCGAAAAACTCGACGAGGAAGAATTCCAGGCCTATCGCCTCATGTATAACAAGATCGCAGAAGAAGCGCGCAAACGCATGGACGAAGGGGAGAGCGATGCCGATTGTCCGGAAATCGAAATGAACCCGCTCGAGTTGCTTAATGAGAAAATCGCGGCCTAATAAAATGATTATGGGAAAATGGTGGACGATACAGGGATTGAACCTGTGACCTCTCCCATGTCAAGGGAACGCGCTACCGCTGCGCTAATCGTCCGTACCAAAGTCCGAGATGTTTAGTCAGTTATCGAAAGCTTTTCAAGCCTAATTTTCGACTTTCGGTCCGGAAGCGAGAAGTTCGTTAACCTGTTTCACCAGATCGTTCAAATGAAAGGGTTTTGAGAGGATTCTGGCATGGTCGCCGCCGGCGGTCCGCTGGCCCATGGCGACGGCCGCAAACCCCGTAATGAACATGACTTTCAGGTTGGGAAACAGCTCGGTGGCCTTCTGGGACAGCTCGATCCCATCCATGCCGGGCATCACGATATCCGCAAGCAGCATATCGTATTTGGACCCGTCGGCTTTCAGAAGGTCGAGGGCTGCGAGCCCGTCCGGGCAGGCGGTAATCGTATGGCCTGCGCGCTCAAGAGCCAGCACCAGGAACTGGCGCATGGAATCATCATCTTCAGCGAGGAGAATATGGGGCATTAATAAAATCCGGTTATGAAGCTAGGATTTTTTTATAGTTACGAATGGCACTGAATGCACCCGGATAATGCGCTTTCACCACAGTTATCGGCTGTTTTAAACGCGCCGGCCAGATCGCATGGATAAGCGAGACGAGTTTTTGCGTCTTTTCCGAACCTTTATAGAAAACTGGCGACAGTGCGGCCTGAAGTGCTTCCGGAGATTCCTCACTCTTCCAGTCGACCAAAGTGATTTGTCCGTCATCCGTTTCGACGAGAGCGGTGTGCAGGTCGCGCAGCCAGCCGCCGCTATTGGCATAGAGCGTATTCTTTATCTTCTTGAGAGACGGGATATGGGTGTGACCGCAGATGATGCCGTCGGCATGATGGTTGCGTGCATAGGTGCAGGCGGCGCTTTCGAAATTGCTGAGCAGGACGAGCGCCCAGTAACCTGTCGTGTTGACGGCCTTGGCGAGCGAGAAACGTTTCATCTTGCCTTTGATTTCAATATAGGGGCCTTCGCGGTGAAAGCGGTCGCAAAGCCAGTCATAGGCGCGGTCCGACCATCTTGAGAGATTGCCATGCAGGATTTTGCGATCGAACTGGTCGCCATGGGTGACGATGAATTTCTTTCCGCTGCCGGCGAGGTGGACGATTTCGTTGACGATCTTTACGCCGTTACCTTTGACGATTTTCAGGCGCGGCTTCATGCGCAGCGTACGCAAAGCCTCGTCATGGTTGCCGGTAACATAAATGATTTTCGTACCGGTTTCTTTCTTGCGCAGAAGTTCGTCAAAGATGGCGTTGTATATTTCAGGCCAGAACCATCTTTTGTTCAGCTTCCAGCCGTCGATGATATCGCCGACGAGATAGAGATATTCAGAGTCGTTGTTTTTCAAAAAATTGAGGAGGCCGGGAGCATTGAATGTCTTGGCTCCCATATGCCAGTCGGAAAGGAAAATTGCCCGATAATAATTTTGCAAATAAGCTCCGGAAATGAAGCGAAGGACGAATCAAAAAACCTAGCGCATTATAGCAGATAGGAACTGATTTGCGACCACTTCCCATGAATAAGTTTTGGTCGTGTAGTCGTACCTGTCCTGCGCCGTCCCGCGTGCATTGGCGGTTTCCCGCATGGCGATGGCCAGATCTTCGTTGAGGCTCCCGAGTTGCGGAAAGGTGACGATATCGACCGGGCCGGTGACCGGATAGGCGGCAATCGGCAGGCCTGAGGCCAATGCTTCGATCAGCACCATACCGAACGTGTCGGTCTTTGACGGAAACACGAACATATCGGCCGAACGGTAATGCGCGCCGAGTTCCTGTCCTTCCTTTTTGCCGGAGAAAATGACATCGGGATATTTTTGTTTGAGCATCTCAAGGTCAGGTCCGTGACCGACCATGACTTTGCTGCCCTCCCATGGCACGTCGAAAAAAGCTTCGAGATTTTTCTCGATCGCCACGCGGGCGACGCAGATGGCGACCGGCTTCTTCAGGTCCTGATAATAGATTTTCTCACCCGGATGGAATATATCGAAATTAACCCCGCGCGTCAGGCGTGCAATGGGCACAGTGTAATTCTGGCTTTTGAGTTTTTTCTCGAGGCTGTCTGTCGCAACGAAAAGGACTTTCGCCTTTGAATGGAACTTACGGATGGAGGCGATGGCGAGATTGCGCACCGGCGTGTAGAGGAATGGAAGATATTTCCCGACGCGTTTGGCGATATAGTCTGGAAATTCCGTGTGATAACAGGTCGAGAATTCGATTTTATTTTTGAGGCAGTAATGACGGGCGGCTTTACCGAGAGGGCCTTCGGTTGCGATATGCACATGCGTTCCCGGTTTCAGTTTCGGTTTCATAAGCCCGGGCAGGGTGAAGAAAGAAAAAACGGCTAGACGGATTTCCGAATAGCCGGGGGTGGGAATGGTAAATTTGAAATCGGCCGGGCCTATGACTTCCATGCGGTGGCCCATTTTTTGCAATTGGTCGCCAAGATGCTGATAGGTTCTGACAACTCCATTGACTTGCGGCAGCCAGGCATCGCTGATAACCAGAATATGCATGATTTAACTTGTTCCCGGTGTAAGAATCTTTATCCTGAAAGTCTAGAGAAAGCCCGGCCCTATGAAAAGTCTTCTTGTCCTCCTTTGCACATCTGTTTTGCTCTCAGGCAGCGTTTTTGCCGCCGATAGCGATTGCAATATCATTTCCGAAGAGATTATTCCTCTGCGTACGCCGAATTTCGATGTGCCGATCTTATGGAAGCGCACGATGGGTACGGAAGGACCTGATCTGCCGACCGACCTGATCTCACTGGCCGATGGCGGTTTCGTGGTAATCGGCGACACGGCGAAATACGACAAGGACAAAGGCGTGGGGCCGCGTCAACTTTACATGGCGCGGATCGATATCAATGGCAAGATCATCTGGGAAAAGAGAAATGCGGTCGAAGGCTTCGTTCATGCGTCGGCAGGTATCGCCGTGCGCGACCGGCTTGCAGTTTTAAGCGGCATTGAATCCGCTGATAAATCGAAAGCGGTGCAACTGAATTTCTATGACGGGCTTGGCGCACTCAAAGGATCCAAGACGATCACCGACCGTGTTTACGATCTGACACCTGAGGGTATCGTTGCGGGCGATGGCAGCAAGACGCTGATGATTGCGTTATGGGCTGAGAATCGCAAAAACCCGAAAGACAATTTCACGATGCTCAAGCAATTGACTCTCGAAGGTGGCGAACTGTCGAGCCGCCAGTATCTGCCAGGCGTGCCCAACCATCTCGAAAGCTTCAAACGTCTTGCCAATGGCGATTTCCTCGGCTCCGGTCAGATCGAAACCAATGGTCTGATCGCCGGATGGATTTTCGATGTCAGCAGCAAGGGTGAAGTGAAATTCCAACGCCCCTATGCGCGCGGTGCGAAATCGAACATCCACAACGTCATTGATGATGGCGACGGAAATTTTATTGCCATAGGCGATTCCATTCCGACGACCGAAGGGCAGCGCGCAGCGTGGATCATGAAAATTGATGCGTCGGGCGATCCGGTATGGCAAAAATACGTACAGGGTAAATATGCATTCTCAGGCCGGGATGTGGCAGCACTCAAGGACGGGCGTATTCTCGCGCTCGTCAATGCGCGCCCGACAGATGCCGATGGCGGTCGTGAGCATGTGCGCCTGATGACTTTTAATGCACAGGGCAAGATGCTTGGTGATGAGGCTTTGATCGAGGGTGCGAATGCGCAGGGTGTGAATCTTATGGTGCGCGAGCGCAGCCGCGTTGTCAGTGGCATCACACAATCCGGTCTGGTCGATTATTCGCTGGCCAGCGACCAGAAGGCCGCCGCTTATGATTTCTGGGTTGTGGGTTTGCCGAAGCTCAGTTCCTATCCCGATCTGTGCGCCGGCGGCAAAAAAGCCGACACTTTCGATCAGGGGCTTTAATTTTGATGCAGGAAAGTGAAGATCAGGGCGAGAATACGCTCGACAGCGTAAGGGCGATCGTTGATGAAGGCCATAACGGGTTGCGCCTCGACAAAGTGGTAGCTGTTTTATTTCCGCAATTTTCGCGTACGCGGCTCAAGGGTTTGATTGAGAGCGGTGAATGTGTCGTGAATGGTGTCGCGGTGACGACTGCCTCGGGCAAGGTTAAAACGGGCGATGAGATTCTTCTGTCATTGCCGCCATTGCAGGACAGCAAACCACAGCCCGAGAATATCCCGCTTGATATCGTTTATGAGGATTCAGCGCTTCTCGTTATCAATAAGCCGGCAGGAATGGTCGTGCATCCTGCTGTCGGCAACGAGACGGGTACGCTCGTCAATGCGGTACTTTATCACTGCGGTGATACGCTCTCTGGCATTAACGGGGTCAAGCGTCCGGGTATCGTTCATCGTCTCGACAAGGAAACGACGGGGTTGATGATCGTCGCAAAAACAGATCATGCGCATCATCATCTGTCTTTGCAGTTACAGGACAGAAGTTTGAGACGTGTTTACGAAGCGCTGGTCTTTGGTGTGCCGTTTCCGCACAAGGGAGAGATTGACTTCCCGATCGGTCGTCACCAGACCAATCGTTTGAAAATGGCGGTCGTCAAGAATGGGCGTGATGCGCTTACTCATTACAAAGTGAAGCAACAATTCGGCGAAGCTCTGTCTCTTGTCGAGTGTCGCCTTGCGACAGGGCGCACGCACCAGATCCGCGTGCATTTTGAAAAGATCAAACATTCTCTGGTCGGCGACCCGATCTATGGTGTACAGCCCACAGCCATGAAATCCGCCCTGCGCAAATCGGGCTATGGCGATGACGTGGTCGCGGCTGTTGAGAATTTCCCGCGCCAGGCGCTCCATGCCCGTGAGATATCCTTTATCCATCCGGATACGGAGGAGGTCATGTCTTTCTCAAGCGACCTGCCCGACGATATGAAGGCTCTTTTGGCGGCCCTTTAGTGCTCGAAAGCTAATTCTTAATAATCTCTTAACCCTTTGATATGAATTAATTTAAAATAGCTCTTGAATTCAAGTCAATTTTTATGTAAATTAAATATATAGGGGTTCTTCTACGGGCAAACGGCCCATTAATATCAAGGTGTGTTTTTTAGTTTCGCAACTCTCTTTCCAAGTTTCTGGTACCCAAAACTTCAAACGCCCGTAAGGGTGTTTTTTTTGCCCTTAATGCGTCACATCCATCCATGTTTGCGTCAGATGACGATAGGATAGCGGCTCGGTCATATCATAAAGCGGATGCGCGATATTGAGCCTTTGTCCGGCATCACGCGCGACGGGCAGGGCGTTGAGTTCGATTGCGCTGCCATCCGGTATATATTTGATGCTTCCCAGCGGCAGTGCGAACTTGAAGCCCGCATAGACATTCTCTGCGCCGCCATAAACATCAGGGTCGCTCATATTGGTCGCGGTAATAAGCGCTTCAAACGTCGCGCCGTTTGCAAATCTGTTCTTGAGTGAAAGGCTGCCGCCGTTATCGCCGCCAAGATAATGACCTATACTTGCGTGCAGCGTCATATCGGTATCAGGAAATTCATAATATAAATTCAGATGGCTGGTCATGTGCGCGTCGCCAATAAGCCCCATATTCAGTTCTGAATCGTAATCGCGTTTGAATACATCGGAAGCTTCCAGCCCTACGGCCCAGTTCTTCGCAAAAGGCCGGTAGAGGATTTCGCCGTGATAGCCTGCGAACATTTCTTCAAGATATCCGACGCTGCCGCTTATATGCAGGTTCGGTGTGAAGCTTCTGAAGCCTTGCATAAAGCCGCGATCGAGAGCGAGACTACGTTCCGCATAATAAGCCTCATCGCTGCGTATCGGCGATGTCATGGCGGGCCTTATGTTGGTCAATCGTGAGAGATTTGAAAACAGATTGTAGCGCAGCGAGGTTTCAATCAGGAAATTATTGTGGAACTGATGTGTCAGCGTACCCAGAATATCTGTGCGATGATAAATGCCTCCATCGTCTTCTGACATGCTGAAGTTTTCGCGCAATGTTAAGAAGGGAATGAATTTGCTGATTTTTCTGTTTGGATCGCTCAACTTGTTATCATAAGTGACATGTCTCCAGATTTCTTCGGCACTCCCGTTATTCTTCGCTTCTTCCTGGAGATCGCGCCGACTGATGGTGATGCCCGGGCCCCGCAGGCCGAAATAAACAGGTTCGAGCCGCAGCATGTCAGGGTTTTCCTGCCCGGTCTTATTGGTGATGATACGCCATGCCTGACTTAGCTGATGCGGCGTGGATTGGCCGGGATTCAGGTAAAGCTGTCCTGACATGCCGGTATCATTGGGCAGGATATTCCGGATCGTCAGTCCATGCGCCTTGGCTTCACTGACGATATTCTTGTCTTTCGGGTCCGGCGCGAGACCGATCAGCGGTTCCTTGTCGGACGGTGAAAACGGCCATTGCGAGACAAGCGATTTGAAACTGATGCGCGCCATCACCGTGTCCTTATCCAGTACGGCAATTCCGGCATCAACCCATGGCGTGGGCTGGTAACTAAGCCCGAAGGAAAACGCTGAGGGAGCATCGATGCCGATGGCGCGTTCGGCCTTGTAAGAATCGCTCGACCAGTCGGCTTTAAGGCTTAAACCCCGCCACGGTGTCGCATATTCAATCCCGGCGAAGAAACCTGTATCGCCGCTGAACCAGTCCTTGGGCGCGTTTGGCTTTTCGCCGTCTAGATCGCGATCATCCGCAAGGTAAGAACCCGTCCAGTCGAGCGGATTGGGAACGGAATTGCGCGTGCCGAAACGTCCCCAGCCGACACCGGCCGTAAAATCAAAATCTTCATAGCGTTTTGAAAAGGCCAGAAATTCGCCAGACATTCTTTTATGCCCGAGAACAGATTGCATCCCGAGCGAGATTTCTGGGCGGAAAGTCCTTTCATCGAAAAGCTTCAATTTTAAATCGAGCCCGGGGAATACATGTTTAGGATCGTCGCGCAGGCTTGAGACTTCCGCACTCTGTCTCAAACCCAGATACAGGCGGTCGGTCGCCTGAAAGCCGAGTTGGGTGTGAAGATAGGGATCTGCTGTGCCGAAACTAAGGCGCACCGTGCCGGTTTTATCCATGCGCGCTGACGGGACAGTATTAAGGCCGATCATGCCATAGAGATTTGGTGTAGGAGAGGGGAAAGCTCTATCGTCTGAATCGGCTTTCGCGCCCTGTGCGACGCTGAAAAATAAAACGACCAGAAAGAGCCGCGAAACCGTCTTCATCTATCCCCCCGGACGAATCATCAGAGTCTGCCTAAATACTCATGTATGTCCAAGGCACATTTTTAACTTTCACAGATATACTCCATGGAAAGTGGAGATATTTGATGCCTGAACTGATTTCACAGAGAAAAAAGCTGACTTTCTTTATTCTTCTTCTCCTGTGCGGTATTGGAGGACTTGGCGCTTTCTTTGCGGTGCTGGTATCGCGTTACGATCCGACTTCCGAGAAAAGCATTCTTGAATGGCTGGTCCTGCCGGAAGTAATCCTCTCCGTCATCACCCTTACGCTCATTACATGGTTCAGCTTCTCGCGTGTGAACAGGAAGATATCAACCCTCATTAACGAGACGATGGATACGCTCGCCAATGGAATTCTGCATTTCAATGACAAGGGCATGCTGGACCGTTTCAATCCAGCTGCGGCCTTGCTGTTGCCGGAGCTTTATTGTGAAGAAAGCGAGGCGGGTTTTATAGGCACCTATAAAAAATTCCTGGCTTTCGTCTATGACCATAGTCTCGATATCCAGGATCAAAGCCGTCTCACGCGCGATATCGAGCAAATTGACGAGGTGACTTCGCGGCTTTTATTTCGTGAAGTTATCGAGCTCAGCAATCGTAAGGTCATTATGGTTCAGTTCTATCAAAGAAGTTCATCCGAGATTATCGCCATTATGACCGATATTTCCATGATGAAGCGTCATATCGATGAGGTCGCAGTCCTCACCGAGGAAAATATGATCATGATAAAGGCGATCGAGGCAGCCGGTGATGGCATGGTCATCGCCCAGAGTGACGGTGTAAGTGAGGAAATCATTTTCTCCAATCAGATTTTTGCGGAAATGATGGGGATGAAACTTGAAACGATTCATAACAGTTCCCTTTATGAAGTTCTCGACAGCGCCTTTGAAGACCAGATCGATACGATCCATTCCGCAATACAGGCAGTCAGAAAAGGCGGGGTGCAGAATGTCTGGCTCAAGAAACGCCAGGATAAAAAAGAGGTCCTGTGGTACGGGCTTTACGTCATTTTCTTTGTCGACACGAACGATAAAGAATATTTCGTCTGTTTTCTTTCAAACCAGACTGAAGCCAAGCTATTGCAGGCAAAGACATATCAGGCGCAGAAGCTCGAGGCCATCTCGCAGCTTGCCGGTGGAATCGCGCATGATTTTAACAATATTCTCTCGGTCATTGACGGCTATGCCAAGCTGGCGGAGCGGGGTTTTGAACACAGCAAGGATGTGTCAGGTTTTCTCGAACAGATCCATCGCGGTGTCAAGCGCGGCAGCGAAATAACAAGCCGGCTGTTGACGTTCGGCCAGTGCCGGGTCACCCAGAAATCAAGGCTCGATATCTGCGAGCGCGTGCGCGATCTTGAAGCGTTTCTGGCTCCGATGATGCCGGCTTCGGTCAATATGATCTTAAGCGTTCAGGAGGATCCTTGTTATATCGAGGCTTCGCCGGATGCCATTACGCAGATCGTTATGAATCTGGCTGCCAATTCACGCGACGCAATGCCGGATGGCGGCGATCTGATTATCTCGGTTGCCGAGGCGAGCCGTTCCCAGCTTCTGTCTTTGTCTGAAGCCGTCGATCCAATGACAAGTTATGTCTGCATTCAGGTCATTGATAGTGGTGTTGGCATTGATCCTGAAATCTGGGGCCGTATTTATGAGCCGTTCTTTACGAGCAAAGACCCGGCGAAAAATCCCGGGCTTGGCCTGTCGCTCGTTTACGGTCTGGTCAAGGAAATCGAAGCGATTATCGATATTAAATCGACGGTCGGGGTCGGGACATCCGTTTCAATTGCCATTCCTCTTTGCGAAGCGCCAAAACGCAGCATGGTTACTGATCCAGCTATCAAGAGCGACGGTAATGGAAACCTCCGCGGGAAAACTATTCTCGTAGTGGAAGATTCCCCGGAAGTTCTCGATATGCAGGGAAAATTTCTTGAAGATATGGGGCTGACGGTTTTCAAGGCGGCGAGCGGTGATGAGGCGATGTTGTTTGAAGAAAACTATAAAAACAAGATAGATTTTCTGCTGAGTGATGTCGTCCTGCCCGAAATGAACGGTGTCCAGCTCGGTGATCTGTTTTCATTAAAGCGTCCTGAAACCAAAATTATTCTGGTGAGCGCCTATCCGGCGCTGGCGACAGTCGACGGGGATGCGCGCGCCTCGGGCTTTACGGACGATCTGGTCATTCTGGCAAAGCCCCTGATTTATGAACATCTTGCCGAGGTTCTTACTGCACATGTGAAAAATAATCCCCCGCATCTGGAGCAACTCAAGGTAAAACCGCATTGGTCCCATAAGGAAAAGATCATGTAACGGGACGGTCCCGCTTGTAGGTTTTGCCAAAACTTGTATTCTGACTCCATGAGTCATTCCGGAAATAGAGAATACGATCTTTGCATCATTGGCGGCGGCATCAACGGCGCGGGAATTGCCAGGGATGCGGCGGGTCGGGGTCTGAAAGTGCTGTTGCTTGAACAGGGAGATCTGGGGCACGCGACATCCTCGGCGAGTACAAAGCTTATACATGGTGGGCTTCGCTATCTTGAATATTATGAATTCCGTCTGGTGAGGGAATCGCTGCTTGAGCGCGATGTATTGCTCCAGATTGCGCCGCATATTATCTGGCCTCTGAATTTTATTTTACCCGACGCTTACAGTATCCGCCCGTTCTGGATGATCCGTGCCGGGCTTTATCTTTATGACTTCCTGGCAACTTCGCTTCATGCTCGTGCTTTTCGTACGTCTCAGGCTTTTAACCTGCGAACACATGCTTATGGTTCGCCGCTCAATGAGAATTACCTGCTCGGTGTTTTATATTCGGACGGCTGGGTTCAGGATTCTCGTCTTGTCATCTTGAATGCAATGGATGCCAGAACGCGCGGCGCAGATATACGCACCCGCACGAAATGCACGGGAATCAAGCCTATGGAAGATGGTGGTTGGGCGGTGGATATTGAGAATAAACTCAATGGCCGCCGCGAAACCGTAAAAGCAAGGCTTGTCGTTAATGCGGCGGGGCCATGGGTACATTCTTTCCTTGAATCTTCCCATTTAACAAGCGGCGCGACACCGTCTATCCGGCTGGTGCAGGGCAGCCATATTATCGTGCCGCGTCTCCATGACGGCGAGCAAGCCTATATGCTGCAACAGCCCGACCGCCGCATTGTCTTTGCCATTCCCTATGAGAATAATTTTACCCTGATCGGTACGACCGAAACCGATTTCGCAGGAGATGCTGCGAAGCCTCGGATCAGCGATGCGGAGATCGATTATCTGATAAACGCGTCAAATACCTATTTTAGGAAACAGATTTCCCGCAAGGATATCGTTTCGACCTATAGCGGCGTGCGTCCTTTGCTTGCTGATGAAAACCAGGACGCACGTAAAGTAACCCGCGATTATAAAATCCATGAAGAGACTTTCGGGGCTTCGCAGCTTATCTCCGTCTTTGGCGGCAAGATCACCACATACCGCAAACTCGCAGAAAAAGTAACGGCAATTGCCTGTGCGAAATTCAACAATAATTCGAAATCATGGACCGGCAAGCGGCCTTTGCCGGGCGGGGATATTCCATCCGGCGATTTCACGGCGTTTTTCCGCTCGCTCAAAATTCGCTGGGAATTCGAGAAAGCGAATCTACTCAAGCGTTATGCGCGCGCCTATGGCACGAAAACAGTCGATATCATGTCGGCTCCGAAAGGCGAGCATTACGGCGACGATGTGTATGAATCTGAAATTCGTTATCTGATCAGGAATGAATTTGCTTTTACGTCAGAAGATATTTTGTGGCGACGGTCGAAACTGGGGCTGCACGTTTCCGCGACGACAAAAGCGAATATTGAAAGAAACCTGCCGCGGCTGGTGAGGGAGATTACGGGCTATGACATCACAAACTATACTGGCGATTGATCAGGGGACGACCAGTTCCCGGGCGATCCTGTTTTCAGCACAGGGGGAAGCACTGGCCATTGCGCAGAAGGAGCTCAAGCTTTTCCATCCCAATAAAGGTTGGGTCGAGCAGGAACCTCAGGCGATATGGGAGGATACGCTATATGCCGCACGCATTGCGGCCAAAGACAGGGATGATATAGCCGGGATCGGCATTACCAATCAGCGTGAAACGACAATCGTCTGGGACCGTACGACCGGTGCGCCCGTTTATAATGCGATCGTCTGGCAGGACCGGCGCACAGCTGATCATTGTCGTGCCTTGAGAGAGAAGGGACTGGAAGAGAAAATTACGGCGAAAACCGGGCTGCTTCTCGATCCATATTTCTCGGCGACGAAACTGGCCTGGATACTTGATAATGTAAAAGGGGCACGCGAACGGGCGGAAAAAGGCGAGCTTGCCTTCGGCACGGTCGATAGCTGGCTCCTGTGGAACCTGACCGGCGGCAAGGTCCATGCAACCGATGTTACCAATGCCGCGCGGACGATGCTCTTTAATGTGCAGTCGCTACAATGGGATAAAGAGCTTCTGGAGATTTTTGATATACCGCCTTCACTTTTGCCGCAGGTGCATGAGAATGTTGCCGCGTTCGGAAATACTGTTGAAGAGATACTGGGGAAATCTTTACCCATCCTCGGCATGGCGGGCGACCAGCATGCGGCGATGATCGGCCAGGCCTGTTTCGCACCGGGCATGATTAAATCCACATATGGCACGGGTTGTTTCGCATTGATGAATATCGGCGATAAATTTCGTGTTTCGCAAAATCGTATGCTGACGACGATTGCCTATAAAATCGGTGGTGAGATCGCATACGCGATAGAAGGATCGATCTTTGTCGCAGGGGCCGCGATCCAATGGCTGCGCGATAATGTGAATTTTTTTGATACATCGCCGGAAAGTGAGAAGCTTGCCATGTCGGTCGCTGATTCAAACGGTGTGTATTTCGTGCCTGCCTTTACGGGGCTGGGCGCGCCGTACTGGCAGCCTGATGCTCGCGCGGCGATTTTTGGCCTGACGCGCGAGAGCACCAAGGCGCATATCACCCGCGCTGCGCTCGAAGCGCAGGCCTACCAGACGCTCGACCTGATGGGCGCGATGGAGCGTGATGGCGGTTATAAGCCGGAAATCCTGCGCGTCGATGGCGGCCTGACAGGCAATTATTTTTTCTGCCAGTTTCTCTCTGATGTTCTTAATTGCCCTGTCGATGTGCCGAAGAATGCCGAGACCACGGCACTGGGCGCGGCCTATCTTGCGGGCCTCGGGGCAGGGATATATAAGGATATGGATGAAATCGCGAAGAACTGGAAACGAGATCGCAGCTATACATCGAAGATGGATGCAATCTTGCGCGATAAAATTTATGCCGGATGGCAGGATTGTGTGGAAAGGATTATCAAGTAATGGAACGTAAAATCAAAACCCTTGTAGCTGTTATCGCGCTGTTGCAATTGTCAGGCTGTGCAGGCGCTCCGCAAAATCTGGATCTGCATAAACAGGAATTGATGACCTATAAAAATTCTGGTGCCTATGAGCGTGATTTTAACGCGGTTCTCGCGCAGGCGGATGCGTATATCTTCGCAAAAGCGCCGCAGGTGAAAAACCCGGCCATTGTTCTCGATATTGATGAAACCTCGCTCTCCAACTGGCCGCAACTCGAAGCCAACGGCCTGACTTTCCGTGTCGAGGGTGCGTGCGATCATCTGCCGAAAGGTCCGTGTGGTCTTGTGGCTTGGAACAAGACGGAGAAGGCGCAAGCCTTCCCGGCAACATTGGCGTTGTTTAATAAGGCGCACGATCACGGAATTCCTGTCTTCTTTATCACGGGACGTGAAGAAAGCATCCGCAAGTTCACGGAAGAAAACCTGCGCCGCGCGGGATATAAAGACTGGGCGAAACTTTACCTGCGCCCGTCCCATACCTCGACACCAACAGCTTCGGATTTGAAAGCGCCGCTACGTGCCCAAATAGAATCTCAAGGCTACACGATCGTCGCCACGCTCGGCGATCAGCAGAGCGACCTGACCGGCGGCCATAGCGGTCGAGCGTTCAAGGTGCCGAATCCGTTTTATTTTATTAAGTAATTGGCTATTTTTAGATTTCTTTGTCGCTGATTTTAAGAATATCCTGGAGCACGTCATCAATGCACCAGTAAATATCACTACTCGCTATATCGGCGGCGGATAAAAAATTTTCTTTTTTTGCAATTCCTGATAATTTTCTGTGAGCATATCTACTTTCTTCTGCCCAGCCATCATTTTCATCTATTTTAGAAATTTTGTTTGAAAATAAGTCGCTTAGGGCGGAGTAGGATATGGCGTTGTCCACCATGCATTCTTTTGATTTTGATTTATCGTCTTTATAAGCAATTGTACGACTTACTTCTGCTCCGCAATCAAAATAAGCATCCATAATAGTAAGGGTAGCAAATTCAGGCCCCTTAGTTTTAGCGATTGAGTAAATATGGTTGACCGCTTCTTCATAATCGCGGCCATATATCTTTTTTTCATTCTCTATGGGAACCTGATTCCTTTGTGCCCTCAAAATTTTATAACTGATCCAGAAATTTACTGCACATGCGTCTGTCGGGCTTAGATGAGGATCACGTGCGAATGATTGGTTGGAAAACGGAAACGCTATAAGTAAAATAATGAGAATAAAAAATGAAATACGAATAGCGGCCCCCTCCCTAAGCTGTAAATTTCAGAAAATACTCAAAAATGGTGCCCAGAGTCGGAATCGAACCAACGACACAGGGATTTTCAATCCCTTGCTCTACCGACTGAGCTATCTGGGCACTTAGGAGTTAACTTCGGTGGAAAGCTTATAAAATAGCTCGCCGGATATGTCCATACCTATCAGCAGGTGATCCGGGCCAGCCATCCGGCGGTTTTGCCCGATTTGTCCAGAATACGCGTATTACTTAGGCAAGAATCGGCTTTTGGCAGGGTTCCGGGGTAGAATCTCGCGGCTTTTGGCTGTGGATTCAGGGTGATTTCCTTGAATTTTGGCGTGGAAACGGTACCCGGCGCAGGGGTTTTATCGAGGGAGCAGGCATAAACTTTGTCGTCTTCCCCCTTGATCAAAACCAGCATAATGGGTGGAATTTCAAAATTCTCGGCACGGAATACGTATTTCGTGGCGACCGGACTGTGGGCGGCGCAATTATCGATCGCCTCAAGGAAGTTTTGGATATTTGCAACCCAGTCTTCGTTCTTGGAGGTGGCCTGCGTGGCGAGATCCTGAACGGTCGCAGGCGGCGGAGGCGGTGCTGCGGCGACTTCCTCCTGCTTCTTTTCTTTTTTACAGGCGGATAGCGCGAGAACGACCATGAGGACAGGTAATATTTTTTTCATGCCATATCCTCGAACATATAACCGGCGCGTTCATAAAGTGTCGGCGTGCGGCGCTGGCGTGTCAGTTCCAGCAGGCCGAGCTTGGTGAAGCCGTGAATCTGGATGGTGCAGGGATCATCATTGACGAGATTTTCGAACTGGGTCAGGAGCTGCTTGCGTTCTTTCTCGTCTTTCATATTGATGAAATCGATCAGGATCGCGCCGCCGAGATTGCGGATGCGAATATGCCGGGCGATCTCTGCCGCCGCTTCGATGTTGATATTGAGATTGCTGTTACGGTCAGCGCCGCGATTGACATCAATGGCTGTCAGCGCCGCCGTGCCCTGGATCAGGACATTGCCGCCGCCGGGCAGGACGACATAGGGCTGGAACAGCGTGCCCATTGGTTTGATGAGGTCGTAATGATCGAACAGGGCGAGGTCCATCGTCGCGTTCTTTAACTCGACGGGTTTGATCTTTGGCACGAGATCGGGCGCGAAAAGTTCACACCAGTCTTCAGCGGATTGAAAGTGATCCATGATGACAACTTCGATGGAGCGGATTTGCTGGTCGGCATTGTCGGACAACGCGCGCTGAAGCGCATCGGGGCCTTCCATGATCAGGGTGATTTCAGTGCCTTCCGCATGTTCGGACAACCCGTCCCAGATAGCCTTGAGGATTTTAGCCTCGCGGATCAGCATATCGCTTTGTGTGTTGGCGGCGGCGGCGCGCAGGATGCAGCCCTGAACGTCGCTCATGCCTGCGATCATGTCTTCAAGTTGTTTGCGCAGTTTCTTGTCGCGGATACGCATGGAAATGCGGTTGCTGTCGTCGAGCGGCGTATAAATCAGGTAACGGCCCTGAATGGCGACATCCATGCTGACGACGGGGGATTTGTCTTCGAGTTTGCGGTTGTCTTCGAATTCCGGCTCCAAATAACCCTGTTTCGCCTGCACCAGTATGTAATCGCCGGCTTTCAGAGTTTTACCGATCGGCTGGTTTCCGCCCTTGGTCAGTTTACCCTTTTTATCCTTGGTGCGAACATCACGATTATAAAGAATGCCGGTGGCTTCTCCGTCGAGATTGAGGAAAGCTGCATCAAGCGCATTGTCGATACGTTCGACGCGCGCCCAGTAGATCGAACCCCAGCGAACGCGTTCATGCACGGGATCAACCTCAAGACTTTCGATCTTGTTACGGTCGATCGCTGCAACCCACAGCATTCCCTGTTGTTCTTCGATAATGATATCCAAAGCAGTTACCTTTTTGGAAAGAAGCCGGCCCCGTTGAGCATCTGGAGTGTATCATAGATGGAAAGGCCGACAATATTCGAATATGACCCGTTGATACCTTTGATATAAGAAGCGGCGAGGCCCTGAATGGCATAACCGCCAGCCTTGCCGATGCCTTCGCCACTTTCAATATAGTTTTTTATTTCCATGTCCGAGAGAGATTTGACCTGAACACTCGTCATAACAAGGCGCGACAGTTTTTTGCCCTCGGGTGTAATCAGCGCGATACCGCCATAGACGCGGTGACGACGGCCTGAAATCAGGTCGAGACAAAGCTTTACGTCTTCTGGCGTTTCGGCCTTGGGCAGGATACGGCGGCCGACGGCGACGACCGTATCGGCGGCGAGTGTGAAATATCCTTGCTCTTGCACCTTGTCGGCTTTGCCAATGGCGAGGCGAAGCGCGTGCGGGCCCGGCAACTCGTTTTTTAACGGGGTTTCATCGATATCGGCGGGAATGATTTTATTGGGAACGATCTGGCTTTGTTTTAAAAGCTCGACGCGGCGGGGTGAGGCCGAGGCCAGGATGAACTTCGAATTATTTCTCACGGAAAATAATGCGGCCTTTTGTCAGGTCGTATGGAGTCATTTCCACGACGACCGTATCGCCCTGCAGGACGCGAATGCGGTTCTTGCGCATTTTGCCCGCAGTGTGCGCGAGGATTTCATGGTCATTCTCAAGTTTCACGCGGAACATCGCGTTAGGCAGGATTTCAGAAACGATACCTTTAAACTCGATTAGATCTTCTTTAGCCATGTGTTTTATATAATTCCTTGTTTGAAGGAGGTTTTAGAACCGTTTGGGCCAAAAATCAACCCGGTTTTACGCTCTTATCCTATTAAAACACGGTGTCCGCCGAGGTGAAGCACGCAAATCAGGGTAAAAAACCGCCGTGCGGTTTCAAAGTCCATTTCTATCTTGTCGCGAAGTCGTTCCTGCAACAGTCTTGCGCCTTCGTTATGAATGCCCCTTCGGCCCATATCAACGGCTTCGAGCTTGTAAGGGTTCCCTTCCATTCGGGCATGCTCGTAACTCTCGACCATCATAAAATAATCCTGGATCAGGCGTTTATATGGCCGGGGCGAAATGGCGAGCAGGGGCAGCTCCTGATCTGAAGAATCCTTGAATCGGAAGACAAGATGATTGTCTTCTATCGAGAGGTGAAGTTTGTAAGGACCTTCAGGGAATTTCAGATATTTGAAACTGTTGAATTCAAGAATGCCTTCGACGGCCTGTTTGCGTTCTTCCTGCAGAAGCGGCGAAGTGCTGTCTTCGACATCCAGTTCGATCGCGATAATAATTTGCGTGTTGTCGCTCACTTCACTGCTTTTCTGAACTTCTCGATCCATGCTTTTATTTCATCTGGCCTTGTTTTTAGCGCGGTGCGGTTCACGACCAGGTAGGACGTGATATCGAGGATACGTTCGACTTCGACAAGACCGTTGGCTTTCAGCGTTGCACCGGATGAGACCAGATCGACGATACGACGTGCCAGATCAAGATTTGGCGCGAGTTCCATGGCCCCGTTGAGCTTGATGCATTCAACCTGCACGCCGCGGCTGTGGAAATGTTTCGCGGTCAAATGCGGGTATTTTGTGGCGACGCGGATATGGCTCCATTCCGTGGGGTCTTCATTCTTCGCGTCCTCGACTTTCATGGCGACGGCGAGATGACAGGCTCCGAGTTTCAGGTCCACCGGCGCATAAAGTTCCGAATAATCGAATTCCTCGAGAACGTCCGAACCGACGATACCCAGGTGCGCGGCACCGAAGGCGACGAAAGTTGCGACATCGAATGCGCGCACGCGGATGATCTCGACATTCTTGATATTGGTTTTGAACTGCAGGGCGCGGCTGTTGTCTTCGTAAAAATCCGGCTCGGGGATCAGGCCGCAGGCTTTGAAAACCGGGTTGAGTTCTTTCAGAATCCGGCCCTTGGGCACGGCGATAATGGTCTTTTCGGCGGGGGCGGTTTTCATGCCCTATTTATAGCAGGGTTTTAACTCCCGCCAAGATGCATATTTGCTGAGTTATGGCGCAGGGTTCTCGTAGGTATCAATCTCATTAAGAACCGCAAGCTTATTATAAGTGTCGATCGCACGATTGCGCATCGTTTGAAGATCTCCGGCCAGAAGAGGTTGCGGGCAGGGCAGATTTTCGCTGGCAATCAACTTTTCATAGAGATCTACCATATGAGTAGTCATTATGAAGGGTTGGTGAATGCTGCCGGACATTTTTTTGATGTGATAGGAGAGATCGCATATCGTCGCGGCGGCCTTGTGCATTTCAAGCGTACTGCGCGAAACGCTTTTATATGCTTGTCCGTCAGTCGCTTCGGAAAAATTCCTTGTCAGCGCCATGACTGCCGATTTGTCGTTCAGTTCATGATAGGCCTGCCTGAATACATTATACGGAGACAATACGTTTTCGCAGAATTCGTAATAGGCTGTGAAAGGATCGTCTTTGTATTTTGTCTTGTAATAATCGAAAGCGAGATCAAACGCCTCGCGGATATGTCCTATATCCTGCATTTCAACTTTTTTGAATAAATGATCCTTATCCAGAACGTGGTGTTTATCTTGTGAACCAAGCCTGACATACCAGGCGAAATCATCGCTGTAATGATTGAGGAAATAATCGATATCGACAGTCAGGTTCCTGATATCACCGATGATTTCAAATCCCTGTTGAAGGTGGTCTTTCACATGTGGAACAAGGGAATTATATCTTTGTAGCGCGACCTTATTCTCCTGATTTCCGTTCTTATTGCTCCCTGCCTTGACGGAGATTGTGCCGTCTCGCAATCCGTCCCTGAATTTCTGAAGCGCGATAGCGATTTCAATGTAATGGCAAAATCTTACCGCACGATCGACTTTGATATCCGAAATGATTTCCGGTTTTCCGTCTATTCTTTTTAGTTCTGTAGCCAGTTCTGCGTAATTGGCAGGGAGATAGGGAAACCATTCAGGCGCATCCTCGATAAGGCTACGCGCAAGGACCGCATAATAAGCTTCCGGCGGGATCTGGTTGCCACGGTATGAAAAGAAATTCACCGCGTGCTTTTTCATCAGCCGGTCGGTATGGATTACGTCGTCGACGATGCTTTCCGCATCGCTTTCAGTCGTAGAAAAATTTTCAAGCAGGGAAGACAGGACATTCATGGCAGCAGGGTTTCTGACGATGCCTTCGTGCCACAGCTTTGTTTTCTGCGCGGGAGGCAGTTGCATATCCATCAGGCTGGCGGTTTTGAAATCCCTGATCATGTTTTATGGCCCTGTTGGATGGAGATCGAGGTCCGTCATCGCGTCAGGGTTCTGCTCAATAAAATTCTTGATGAGCGTGTCCGTATTTGCCCTGCATGTATCCCATAATTTTTTGAGATGCGGATTGTCAATCTCAAGCTCTTTGCTATCATTGAGCTTGGCGTATAAATCACCGATATCATTGCTGTCGAAGAAAGAGGACACGGTGTCACCGCCGAGATGCATCGTGGAAAAGGTCAGGTCGGCTATGCCAAGGCAGGCTCCCATGGAGCGGAGATGCCGCTTGGTGATATCGTAATGCGCCAGTATTTCATCTGAAAGGTCGTCAGCCAGGAATCCGCGGTGCAGAACTTCGATATCGGCTCCGAAATCCAGCATGGCATCGATCGGGTTCTTTGCTTCATGGAGTGCGCTGTGCGCGATCATGTAATCGACGCAAACTTGAGGCACGTCTGGTTCGGTCATCAGGAGCAGTTTGGCGGGAATAAGCGTTTTTTCAAGGAAATCGTAGAGAAAATCATGGTCTGGATTTTCATGTTTCTTTAAAAACAGATTATAGGCGGCATCGAAAGCCTGTCTGCGGCCTTTTGCGTCTTTATCGGGGAACAGATCAAACAACGCTTCCCTGTTCGCGCCGATATCTTTGTCTTTCATTCCAAGTTTGATGAAATCGCAAAATTCATTATCGTGATAATTGAAGATGAAATTGATTTTCTGGACGACATCAACAATCATTTGCGTCAATGTGTCGTCATGGTTCGTCAGGTAATGGGCACGAAGTACATGTTGCTCGTAAAATTGGAGTGAACATAATTGCTTCGGGTGAAAAGCTCCTGTGCGCAGTTGTTCAAGAAAATTATCAAGAGCGATTGCAACCTGTATTTTATATGAGAATTTGGCGTTCGGACTGATATTGTTGTCGGCTATTTTCGTGACATCGCTGAATAAAATTTTGACCTGTTTGTCCAGTTCGGCATAATCTTCTGGCAGGTTTGGAAAAATATCCGGGTTCATATCTATCGTCATGCCTGCAATCGTTGCATAATAAACACTTAGTGGAACGCGTCCTTGACGATAATAGAACATAAACGGTGCCGTATCGTCGATGGCAAGGGCAAGCTCTATTATATCCCTCACGGTCTCGTAAAGTTCATCTTTGTAATCATCAGTTGCAAGCGGCAGTTTAGATAAAATGTCTCGTACGGCGGCATTGGGTTTATATTTCTTCTCTTTGCAAACGCCTTCGATAAATGGTTGCAGTCTGAACGGCAGGATGCTCGCCGTTTTAAAATCTTTAATCATAGCGGTGCCGGCCCCGCTGTTCCTGCCTGACCTGAAGCGCCCGGCTTTTTGAAGGGAAGGATCTGCGCGCTTTCGCGTTTTGCTTCAATCTCGGCAAGTATTTCATCGACGAAAGAGGATAGTTTCTGGCCGATGGCACTGTCGACGCAAATGAATTTTGAAATGACAGCGAATGTTTCATCGCGGACTTTTCTGAGATCGGCTGCCGAAGGTTCATCCTTTCCATCGCGTTCGAGAAGGGCGTATAATTCTGCAGTAGCTGATACATGCGCGATGAACAGGGCTTCGTGATCCACATTTTCCGCCAGGCATTCGTCATAGCTGTGAAGTTCGTTCGCCTGTTCGTAGAAAGTGGCCGCGCTGCCGATAATTTCGGCATCGATCCCAAGTGTTCCTGTCTCGATGAATTTATCCGCTTCTGCCAGGTGGGTATCGAGGATCAGTGCGGCGATAACTGAATCGCGCTCGAAATCGCTGCCACCGAAAAAATCCGCCATATAGGAATTGATCAGGGACAGGCGGTACTCAAGATCCTGAATCGTCTGCTCGGTGGCAAGTTCGTAAGTCTCATGAACCGGCAGGTTTGAGAAGGTGAGCGCGTTCTGCTGGTAAACATAGCGTACGCAGCTGGCGATGACTTTATCGTCGGCTGAGATGCCAAGTTGCGCCAGGACCTTGTCGCCAGCAAAATCCGGCAGTTTGCCTTCGACATCGGCGACAAAGGAATTGAGCGTCTTGCCGATCGTGGTTTTTGGCGCGAGCCAGCTTTTGATCTTGCGCAATTCATTGTCGTGAATGTCCTCGAGGCGGTCCTCGCTATACTCATCCATATCCTGCACATAATCATCGAGCGTCTCGATGGAATTCAGGTGAGCGAGGAAGTAGGATTCAACCGGCGCTTCACTGTCTTTTGCACCGTTATCGATCAGGTCATTCGATCCTTCGCAGATGGCTTCCGCGCGCGCGATCAATTCATCGGGAATACCGGGAACGGTGGAGACATATCCTTCTTCCTTGTCATCCTCATCTTCAGGCAGCTGGATATTCGCAAACAGCGTGTCGAGAATGACGGCGACCGTCAGTGCATCGCAGTCGTATCTCTGCCCCTTGAAGAAAGTATCCTTGTGGCTGTCGAGAAGTTCGAGCCTGTAACTTAAAACCTCAAGCGCGGCTTCGGCCGAGAGTTTCTGGTTCTGAGCACGGTCGTTATGCAGGTGATCGTCGTCACAGATATTTTTGTAAAAATACCGGATGGCCGCGATTTTCGTTTTTTCATGCGGCTGCACGTAAAGCTGGCTCAAAACACCATTGACGTTAAAGTCGGAAAGAGCGGTTACTTTAGATGGCGACTCAATACTCATAGACCCCTCCCAGCGGGGTTATCGTTTACTCTACAAATTTTACTACGCGCTTTTTTTAAGTTTTTATACGCGTTCGATTTTAGCACCACAGGCTTCCAGCTTGCCTGTCAAATTCTCATAGCCGCGATCGAGATGGTAGACGCGGTTGACGAAGGTTTCGCCTTCCGCGACAAGTCCTGCCAGGATCAGCGAGACGGAAGCGCGAAGATCCGTTGCCATGACTTCCGCGCCTTTAAGTTTTTTGACACCGCGCACGATGGCCGAATTGCCCTGAACGGTGATATCCGCGCCCATGCGACGCAGTTCCGGTACATGCATGAAACGGTTTTCGAAAATGGTTTCGGTGACGAGGCCCGAGCCTTCGCACATTGTCAGCATCGTCATGAATTGCGCCTGGAGGTCTGTCGCGAAGCCCGGATAAGGCTCGGTCATGATATCCGTGCCGACCAGCGGGTTGCCGTTACGGTGAACGATAACGTCCTGGCCTTCCGTGTCGATCGTCACACCCGCTTTACGCAGCGGCGCGATGAGTGAGGTGAGGAATTCAGTTTGTGTTTTCTTGAGGCGCAGCGTGCCGCCGGTCAGGGCGACGGCGATCATGAACGTACCTGTCTCGATACGATCGGCGAGAACGTCATGTGTGCAGCCGTGCAGGGATGGGACACCTTCGATATGAATTTCCGATGTGCCGAGGCCCGAGATTTTGGCACCCATTGCGATCAGCGCATTGCCCTGGTCGATAATCTCCGGCTCGCGCGCGGCGTTGATCAGCACGGTTTCGCCTTTGGCCAGCGTCGCCGCCATCATCAGGTTTTCGGTTGCGCCGACCGATACTTTCGGGAAGAGGATTTTCGCGCCCTGCAATCCGCCCTTCGGCGCGGTCGCCTTGACATAGCCTTCATCCAGCGTGATTTCGGCACCCATCGCCTTGAAACCTTCGAGATGCATGTCGATCGGGCGTGTACCGATCGTGCAGCCGCCGGGCAGCGATACCTGCGCTTCGCCGGTACGCGCGAGAAGCGGACCCATGACGAGAACGGAGGCGCGCATCTGACGCACAAGGTCATAAGGCGCGACGGATGAAGTGATATTGTCGGCCTGGATAAAGGCAGTGCCGTTGCGGCGCAGCTGGATCTTGATGCCCATCTCGGCCATCAGTGCGGCGAGCGTCTGGATGTCTTTTAAGTTCACCGGGCAGTTGGTGAAGTTCACCGGGTCGCCTGTCAGCATCGCGGCGCAGAGATGTTTCAGCGCAGCGTTCTTCGCGCCGGAAATTGGAATCTCGCCGTTCAGGCGCGTGCCACCCTGAACTTTGATCTTGTTGAGCAAAGAAGGTTTGATCACGCTTTCCGGATCGATGGCGATTAAATCGTCTGCTAAATTATGTGCGAGGGAGTGTGACACCGGTCTGACCCATATACTTTCCTGCCCGATCGGCATAATTGACTTCGCAAGGGGACGAGCCCTTGAAGAATAAGAACTGGCACAGGCCTTCGTTTGCGTAAACTTTGGCCGGCAGTGGCGTTGTGTTTGAAATTTCGAGTGTGACGTGGCCTTCCCAGCCCGGCTCGAGCGGGGTTACGTTCACAATAAGACCGCAACGCGCATAGGTGGATTTACCCAGGCAGATCACGAGAACGTCTTTCGGAATTTTAAAATACTCAACCGTGCGGGTCAGCGCGAAGGAATTCGGCGGAATGATGCAAACATCGGTCTTGCGTTCGACGAAGCTCTGGTTCGAGAAATCTTTCGGGTCGACGACGGCGGAGTCGATATTGGTGAAGATCATAAATTCGTCCGAACAACGCGCGTCGTAACCATAGGACGAGAGGCCGTAAGAGATAAGTTTCTTGCCGTCTTTTTCGCGGTTCTGTTTTTCGGCGAAAGGCGAGATCATGCCGGCATTGGCCTGTTCGCGGATCCAGTGGTCGGGCATGATGCCGGGCGCGGCATCCAGGGCAGGGTTCAATTGTATCTGCGGTTTCATTCTGTTTCTAAATCCTGCTGTTTTGCTTTCGCATTACTTGATTGTGCTTTTCTTTTTTTCAGATTTTCCCGCAAAGCCTCGGCGCGCTTGTCGATCTCGTCCACCCGGCTGACACCCGGTGGCAAAGCTCTCTCAGGCGCGCGTTTGAGCGTCATTGGCAAGAATCCTTAAATCAGTTCTCAAATATGGGAAAGTTAACGCGGAAAATACACAAAATAGACGTGACATTCCACAAAAATTATAATAATCCATTCAACGGTTTAGACGGATTTTGGGGAAAAACCCGGAATAAAGGCTAAATTACAGCCAAAAGCTGCCGTAGCTCAGTGGTAGAGCACTCCCTTGGTAAGGGAGAGGTCGAGAGTTCAATCCTCTCCGGCAGCACCATTTCCGTTAAATCATCTTAAGAAGAACTGTGGAGCAGGGATCAAATTTGGCTTGGGCTCGTTCTCTCGCAGGCTTCCGGCATTGAAGTTGAACGCGGTGCAAAGATCGCCGAATTTAGCTGTTCCACTTCGCAGCCGTTTCTCAGCTTCGACATAATCCATGATCATGTCATCTGTGTAACCGTATGCTTCCTTGAAATGCGCGTATTGTGCTGCATAGCGTGAAATATCGTCTTGATCATAGGTGCTGTCGCCATTGGTTTTTGTCTCAGCTCTCGCTTTTGCCTGGCTGAATTTTGCGGTGGCGCCTCCCAGACGCTCATCATACTGGGCGCGCAGGACTGGATTGCTCAGGCATTCATAGGCGCGGCCGACAGCGACAAATTCATCATAAGAATGTTCGTTTTCTTTGTTTTGATCGGGATGTGTCTCTTTCGCGCGTTTCCAATAGGCGCTGCGGATTTCCTCGTCGGATGCTGTGCATTCGATGCCCAGGCGCTGATAAAAATCTATGACGAAATCGTTTTCGGAAAATCTAAACATCTATTCATTGCTCCCGTTAATGTATAAGCAAAATACATAATTAGTCATAATAATACAAGATTTATGGCTAACATATTGATTAAGTTAGATTATATTAAAGGGATGTTTTAAAGTTTGACGTAATTATGAAAATATAGCATAGTCACACCACCAAAGGGGAAGTCTATGTCCGACAATGAGCATTATATAGAGCAGGCGAGAGCGCTGCACAGCATACTGATCGATCCGTCGAAACGCGGCCTGGTTGGCACGATGGCCCTCAGCAAATTAAAAAGTATTCTCAAAAAAGCGGGGCCATTGCCTGAATTCGTTCGCCTGACACCGGAGCGCCTCGAAGAATTTCGCCTGTCGAACCTGATCGCGTCAGCCGATATCGCGCTTGCCAAATTTCGTGACTCTTCGCGCGACATTAAAAATCGTTTCGAGCAATTGAATCATCTTGAGCATTATATCAAAAAAGCCGATTGCGGATGGCAGGCGATCGGCCTGACCCAGCGCGATTTTATCGGGCTAAAGATTTCCCTGCATTGCGAACGCATCCGTACGGTAAGTGATTGTGACATGACGCGCATTCAGCTCACCGAAGAAGCGGGAAATTTTATGAAGAAGCTCCTCAAGCAGGATGAAATAACAAAAAAAGATTTTTCATTCTATAGCGCGCAGCTTGCCGGTGCGAGCGAAGAGACTGCAGATAATCTTAAGAAATCAGCAACTGACGGCGTTTTTATGGCGCTTGAGAACATAAAGATCGATGGCATGAAGGCTGCGGATAAACTGGAAGTGCTCCAGGATGCGCGCAAGGATGCCATTTTTGCCGGACTTCCGTATGCTGAGGCGCAGAAACTAAGCAATCTGCTGGACAATGAAATCAAGGCGGCCACCATTATTGATTTTCGCGATCAGTATAAGGAGATCATTTCATCGGCGACTGGCTTTGACGCGACAGAGAAAATAGACGAGCTTGTGCATGATATGGAGATAAACAGCCTCGATTGGAGTGGCATCGGGATCGATGAAGATGAAGTCGCTATGCATATGGCCAAATTCAATGCGCAGGGGGTCCGTGAAGAATTTGCGCAGGCGAAGGAATATTTCTCTAATGGTGATGTGCAAAAGGCAGCGAGCCATAGTCGTCACGTAATGTCTGTTCTCAAATATAACGATCTCAGTTCCACGGGGCTGGACATCGCGGAGATCGAAGGGTTTGATAAAAATGTGCTGAAAACGCAGTTGCAAGCGCATTTTGATAAGGCTGCAAGCGGCGAGGTTTCCGCCAAAATGGCCTTATGGTTGATCGAGTCCATGAAGGACGAGCTGCGTTTCGATCGTAAGGTCTGGTCCGATATCGACCCCGCGCTGAACGATGAGATCATGGAAACAAGACTACAGCCTTTGTGCGTGGCTGCTGCCAATGAAGAGGTCGCGGATTATATGCAAAGCCGTGAAGACGGTTGTCTCTGGAATGCTGCGAATTTATTGCATCGGGCGAAATCATCCTGGGATGCTGTTTCGAATATCGCGGATGTTCGGATCTTCGTGGAAAATAACCGTCACAAGATGCCGGTTATTGGCAATGATCTCAATTAAGAATGAGAATCATTACGTTCCGCAGGGAAAAATAAGCGAGCAGGTTTTACAGGAATAGTTGGTAAGCCTGTCCATATCCGGAATTTCAACTATATCACCGTGGATTTCGATGCCCGTATCGGCCTTGAGCCGGAACAGCGCGCGCGAAAAGGTCTCCGGCTCCATGCCGAGGCGCAGCGCGATCAGCGTCTTGTCATAGGGGAGCTGCAACGTCACATGGCCGGGCTCTTTCGTGCCGTAAAGGCGCAACATAAAACAGCATATTTTTTGTGACGCGGTCTGCAGCGTGCGATGTTCGATCTCCATCTCGCGCAGGAAATTGGTGCGCGAAAGATTCTGGTGCATCGCTGTGCTGAAATCATGATTGCTCTTGAGTTCGTCATGCAGGACGGCAAGGGGATAAAGTTTGAGTGCGGCTGTTGAAATGGATTCTGCGGAATGTTTATATTTGGGGTCGTGAGGCAAGATCGTTTCTCCAAACATGTGGCCGCCAGGAATGATATCGAAGATGGTCTTGTTGCCATCATTGGTTTCCTTGAAAACTTTTACAAGTCCGTATTCGATCAGGTAAAAGAATTCCGCATCTTCGTCTTGCGTGAACAGGCGTCGGTTTCTCGTTACATGTTTAATTAAAGCCTGATTTTCAAGCGTATCTAACGTGGCGGGAGAGCAGTGCCTGAATATTTCAATGTCCGCAAGAGTTCGCGACGGTCTGGCAAATTGGCTGCCAATACTAAGAGGACTCATAACTCAAATACTTTCGATTTCGGTATTTGTACCACATCGCTCTCTCCCCAATCAAAATAAACAGTTTTGACTTTAGTCAATTGATGATGACTTGAGTCAAAGACGGTTTGTTAAATATTTGGCGGTAATAATGCGCCTGTAATAATTCATCTGAAATTCATCGCTGAAATCGAGATGTGTATATGACAGAAAATTATCGCACAAATAAAAATCAGGCCGTTGCGACAGCAACCGCCAAAACTAAAATCTGCCAATATTTGATAGTGCTCTCCAATGAACTAATAGACCAGATTCCGCATTAGTTCCAGTGAGCGGGATTCGGGAAATCCATTTTTAATTTCTAAATTCATAAGTCGTGTAACAAGGATTGAAAAATGACCATCACCATCAAACTAAAAGTTGTATTTCTTGCGTTTTTAGGCGGTTTTCTTGCGGCGGCGCTTGCCATATCAGGTCTTTATGCCATCGGCGTTATCGGCTCGAATCTGCGCGAAGTTGTGGATGAAGATATTCCGCTCACAGAATTTATTACAAATATCACATCGCATCAGATCGAGCAGGAAGTCGCGCTTGAACGCGCTATCCGTTTTGCAGGACTGAACCAGACTGGCGTTGATGCAGCGGAAGAATTCAAGAAGAGCAAAGATCTGTTCCTGAAAAAAGCCGGTGATGTCGGCGATGAAATCAAGAAGGCCGAAAAGCTTATTGAGGAAACGAATAGCAAGGCGACGGATGACGCAACGCAAAAAGAATTTGCTGAGCTTAAAGTCATGCTCGCGAAGATCCAGAAAGAGCATGGAGATTTCGATGCGACGGCTGATACGATCTTCACGGATTTTGAAAAAGGCGAAATTCCCGCGGCTGAACAATCGGTCGGACAGGTCGAAATCGATGTCAATGAATCGGAAGCCGCGGTGACCGGTTTGCTTAACAAAGTACAGGGTTTTACTGATGATTCTGCGAAGGAATCTGAAGAGGCCGAAGAGCGTTTATACCATCTTATCGTGGTGATTTCATCGGTCGGCCTGTTGTCGCTTTGCGCACTTGCATTCCTTCTGATGCGTTCGATTATTGTACCCCTCAACAGGCTGCAGGCCAATATGGGCGAAATTGCTGACGGTCAACTTGACACTCCTGTCGTGCAGTCGAAGAACAAGGATGAGATCTTCAAAATGGGTCTGGCGCTTGAAATTTTCAGGAAAAAATCCCTGGAAGCGCGCATGTTGCAGGAACGCCAGAAACAGATGGAAATCGAAGCGGCCGAGCAGCGCAAAGCAGATATGAATAAGATCGCGGACGATTTCCAATCGCAGGTCATGGGCGTTATCAACGCGGTAAGTTCGGCGGCGACCGAGATGCAATCAAGCGCACAAAATCTCTCGGCCATCGCCGAAGAGACCAGCAAACAGGTTGTCTCAGTATCCTCTGCGACCGAGCAGGCGGCGGCGAACGTGCAGACCGTGGCATCTGCTTCGGAAGAACTTTCAGCTTCTATCCGCGAGATCAATTTGCAGATTTCCGGTACCACAACGCAAACGCAGGATGCGTCGGCGGAAGCTCAAAAAACCAATGAAATCGTGGGTGAATTGCAGGAGACGGCCAATGAAATCGGGGCGATTATCAAGATCATCCAGGACATCGCCGGCCAGACAAACCTGCTTGCGCTCAATGCCACGATCGAGGCTGCGCGCGCCGGGGAACAGGGTAAGGGCTTTGCCGTCGTCGCAGCGGAGGTTAAAAATCTTGCCAATGAAACCGGCAAGGCGACCGAGGAAATCAAGGAGAAGATCGAGCGGATTCAAAACATGGCCAATTCTTCGGCGAAAGCCGTTGAGACCATCAACAAGATGGTGATAGGCATCACGGAAAGCACCTCGGCGATCGCATCTGCGGCCGAAGAGCAGGGTGCCGCCACCGGTGAGATCTCCCGTAACATTCAGGAAGCCGCCACCGGCACGCAGGAAGTCACGGACAATATCAGCGGCGTTTCCCAGGCTTCGCTCGAGACGGGCCGTATGGCGAGTGACGTGTTCACGGCGTCGAGCGAGCTGAACAAGCAGGCTGATATCCTGAGATCGGAAGTGACGAGCTTCATTAGCGGTATCAGGGCTGCGTAATGGACGATCTTCAATCGATTGAAAGAATTGCTTTTCTGCTCAAGCAGAAAACGCAATCGCTCAATGAAGCTGCTGATCATTTCAGTGCGGCGCTGAGCGATTACACAAAGCTTCTCGTCTCACTGGAGGAGAGCGGGGCGGGAGAAGGGGGCGTTTCCGGGATTGGTCATCCAAGGAATGCAGCTCTCGCTTCCATGATCGAGGAAACGCGGGTCAGATTTTCCGAAATATTTGAGGCGGTAGATATTTCGCTCAACGGTTTAAAAGGGAGGATTCTCTCAAACGAACATTAGTTTTTCGTGATATATTATAACAATACGGTAGTATGTTAATTAATACGTTCAAAAGTATGGTTTATGAAAAATCAACCCACATTTGACCAAATAAATCAATCACTTTCTGCAATTTTCCCTCTATCCCGTAATTAAATTTTTAACTATTTTTGAGATACTTATGTATGGCGACAAAAATTTTTGACACCGTACATAACTCGCCAACTCTCGTCTCGAGAGAAATTTACTATGGGAATGACCATGAGCAAGCCTAGGAGCCTGACCAGCTTCCGGAAAGTCATGACATTTGGTGCGCTGTGTCTGAGTGCGTCAACCCTTTCCTATACCCGCGCTCTGGCTCTCGATGGTGATGCGCTGCCAAACGGCGGGGTGGTTGTCGGCGGTAGCGCGGATTTCGATTATTCGATCCCGAACGAACTTCACATTCAGCAGAACACTGACCGTGCGGTTATCAACTGGAACAGTTTCAATATCGGCGCGGATGCGCTGACGCAATTCCATCAGAACTCAAGCACCTCGGTCGTCGTCAACCGCGTGACTGGTGCGGGCATGGATCCGACGCAAATTCTCGGTACGCTGAAAGCGAACGGTATCGTGATGGTACTCGACCGCAACGGTGTCATCTTCGGTCACAACAGCGTGATCGATGTCGGCGGGATTATCGCGAGCACAGGTAACATCGACACGAACTCTTTCATGGGCGGCGCGTCCTTCCTCGACATCACCGGAGCCGATAGTGGCCAGATCGTGATGAACGGACAGATGACCGTCTCCGAAGCCGGTCTTGCCGCGTTCGTTGCACCTGCTGTCATCAACAACGGAATTATCAAAGCGAAGATGGGGCGCGTTGCGCTCGCTTCCGGCACGGAAGCTACGGTCGATCTTTACGGCGATGGTCTGGTCGAACTCGCTGTTAATAATCCGCTGCAGAACGGGTTGATCCAGAACGCAGGCACGATATCGGCTGAAGGCGGTACAGTCCTGATGACGGCCGCCGCGGCGAAAGATCTCGTCAACACGGTTATCAATACTTCGGGTATCGTCGATGTTTCCTCCGTTACGCAAAAAGGCGGGAAGATTATTCTCGAGGGCGGCAACACGGAAGTATCGGGCACGCTGAACGCGTCAGGTAAGACAGGCGGCGGCACGATCCTCGTCGGCGGGGATTATCAGGGTACAGGCACTGTACGTCATGCACAGAAAACGAACATCACCTCGACAGCAAAGATTACCGCCAACACGACAGGCGATCAGGGGAATGGTGGTAAGGTCGTCATCTGGTCGGATGACTCCACGCGCATGGACGGTTCGATCGAAGCCAAAGGCGGCAGCCTCGGTGGCGATGGCGGTCTGGTTGAAACTTCGGGTAAAATAAATCTCGGCATTACAGGCTCGGTCGATGCTTCGGCTCCTTTCGGCCTGAACGGCGAATGGCTTCTCGATCCGTCGAACGTCGATATCGTGCAAAATACCGGTTCGAATATTTCAGTCAGCGGCGGCACGATCAACGCGCCGACCGACTGGTACCAGGTCAATGCGGATTCCATTCAGGCTGCGCTGAATGCCGGCAACAACGTCAAGATCACGACTGTCAATGCGGGCGGCACGCAAGATGGATTTATCAACGCGAACGGCGTGACCATCTCTAAAACAGCGGGCGCGTCGGCGACACTGACGCTGCAAGCCGATTCCTACATCAACCTGATCGGTGTCACGATCGGCTCAAGCGGGGCGGGTAACGCGCTAAACCTTGTGCTCAATGCCGACCATGATGCCAACCACGATGGCGCGATCTATCTAAGTAATACCTCTATTACGACGAATGGTGGTTATTTTGTCGCGGGTGGCGGCTCGGGTACTGTCGGCGGCTCGAACGGTATTCTCGGTGACGGCGACGGAACCGGCGCTGACGATGTCGCGGCATGGGGAGGTCTTTCCTACAGCAATGGCGTTACGCTGGTGGATACGACGGTCAATACCGGTGCCGGTAAAATATTCATCAAAGGTAAAGGGAGCAGTTCGGCGAACCAGGCTGGTGTTTTACTGAACCATGCAACACTGACATCGACAAGCGGCGATATGTCGATCAAGGGATATGGCGGCAGCGGTGCAAGTCAGAACAGCGGTATATTCACGTATAATTCGAGCCTTACCTCGACAACAGGTAATATCAACCTGTATGCGGAAAGCGGAGGCAATAACTATCTAACCGATGCGATCCTGCTTGATAGCACGACCATCCAGACGAACAGCGCGAGTGCGGCATCAGGAACGATCACTATCGAGGGTGATGGCACGACATCATCTGCCACCTTGCGTCGCGGTGTCTTGCTTGAGAATAATACGAAGATTTTGACCAACGCGAGCAATATCGTCCTGACCGGTCATGCTGATGGCGGGCAGGCCGTGGGGACCTGGGAAGGCGGCAACCAGATCACCTCGACGGGCGGTGGTGATATCACCTTGCAGGCCGCATCCACCGGTACGTCGAAGACGATCAGTTTCCTGTCTTCCGGTGCGGCAAGCAATACGATTGGCGGCGCAGGCACCGGCAATCTTTATATCATTGGTGATAATTTCGATACCGGTGCGTCGGTCACTAATACCTTTCAGGCGAATAACGTTTATATCAAGCCTTATACCGCGTCGACCTCGATCGGTATCGGTGGCGGTTCGGGCACGCTGAATATCGACGACACTGAACTTGCGATGTTCAGTCCGACAACAAAACTGGTTATCGGAACTTCTGGTACAGGTACCGGTGATATTACGGTCGATAGCTGGGATCTCTCGGGCAAGACATTCTCGACAGAACTCTACGGTAACGATATTACCTTCCAGGATACGGATGCGACGGCCGGTGTCGATTACGCAGTCAAACTCGGCACAGGTGATTTTACTTCCTATTCGAAAACCGCTGGCGCGGATATCGGTGAAACGAATGTCAATGCGCGTTTTGTCAAGAACGTTGCCGGTACATCCAAGCTGAATGTTTATGCGGATTATAACATCACGGTTACAAACGCGAATATCGATACGACGACCGGCACGTTAAATGTCCTCATGAACTCCGATCGCGATGTCAATCAGGACGGTACGATTAAACTTGATGGATCCAGTATTACGACGAACGGTGGTTACTTCGTCGCGGGTGGTGGTTCGGGCACGCTCTTCGGTACGGATGGTATTTACGGCACGGCCGACGATGCAACATCGACAGGTGCTGATAACGTCGCGGCTTACAGTTTTGTGGGTATCGATCTTAGAAACGCGCAGATCTCGACCGGCGCAGGACTTATCTCGCTGACCGGTTCGACACCGACGAATGCAGGCAATTACTGGACTGGAACGCGGATGCAGACGAACTCGTCGCTGACCACTACATCCGGCGCGATCAAGCTCAAAGGGACGGGTAATGCAGGTGCGTCTTCGAATAACGTCCGCGGTGTTGATCTTTATGCATCATCCATTAACACGACAAGCGGTGCAATCACCATTTCCGGTACATCTTTAGTCAATGTCACGGGCGCTTACGGTGTTGGCATGGATGGCAACTCCGCGATTAACATTTCAGGCTCAGGTACGCTCGACCTCACAGGTAATGCAGCAGCGGGGGATTTCTACTATCACAACTCCACCATCGGTAGCGCGACGGCCACGGGCAACTACAATCTTAACGTCGATACGATTGATATGGCGGGCGGAGCAACGACTATTCGCACCACTGGAACAGTCACGGTTAAACCGCGCACGGCATCAACTTCAATAGGTCTTGCCGGCGGCGCGGGCACTCTCAATCTCGACGATACTGAACTTGGTATGTTTAACGTCGGCAAGCTCGTTATCGGTGACTCTGCAAACGGCACAGGCGATATCACAGTCGACAGCTGGAATCTCTCGGGCAAAACATTCGCGGTCGAACTTTACGGCAACGACATCAATTTCAATGACACCGACGCGACGGCGGGTGTTGATTACGCGGTGAAACTGGGT
>JBEHYB010000008.1:0-41966 GCA_048498395.1 Pseudomonadota bacterium | reverse complement strand
CCTTCACCGGCTCTTACGGCGATTCGGGCAGCTCGAATGTCGTGTTCAATTCAACGGATCTTAAAGGCAAAAAAGCGGTCTGCTATAATGACAGCACCTATCATTACGTCTTTAATTACGTCCTGATCGCCCGCTAACTACATCCGCGCAGGGATCGAAATCCCCAGTAATTCCAGCGTTTTTTCCAACTGATCGTAAACCGTCCTGCATAACAGGATCAGGCTTGCGCGCTTCGCCGCATCCGTCTCGGACAAGATATGCACGCGGGAATAGAAAGCCGAAAACTCCTGCGCCAGTTTGAAGGCGTGATCGCAGAGTATATGCGGCGTGTAATTCTTCGCGGCATTCTCGACAGTCTCGGGAAATGCAGAGAGCATCAGAAGCAGGTTACGGTTTTCATCAGTCGCGACGATCTTGTCACCGGCCTTGATACCCTGATCCCTTGCCTTCTGCAGCAATGACTTGATCCGCACAGCCTGATACAGCAGATACGGCCCCGTCTTGCCCTCGAAACTTGTCAGGCGATCCATATCGAACACGTAATCGGCGATGCGGTTATTCTGGAGATCGGCGAATTTGATCGCGGCGATCGCAACCTTGTGGGCGATATCTTTCAACTCATCGGCCTGGACATCCTTGTCCAGCTCCGCCTCATGCAGACGCTCAAGTGCTTTCTCGATGCCCATCGAGATCAGGTCTTCAAGCTTTAAAACCCCGCCGGCGCGCGTTTTGAACGGCTTGCCGTCGGTGCCGTTCATGGTACCGAACCCGGCATGGGTCAGCTCGACATTCTCCGGCACGATGCCCGAGATCTTCGCGGCCCGGAACACCTGTTCAAAATGCAGGTGTTGGCGCTGGTCGACGACATAAATAACTTTGGACGGATGATAGAGCTCCATGCGCTCGACGAGCGTCGCGAGATCGGTCGTACCGTACATAACCGCGCCATCGCGCTTATATAGAATTAAAGGCGGATATTCTTTTGTATCGTCGTTCTTTTTAACAGGGACTATAATCGCGCCTTGATCCTCAACCGCGAAACCGTCCTTTTTCAGTTTCTCGACCATCGGCGCGATCAGGTGGTGAACGTCAGCTTCGCCCTTCCACAGGTCGAACTCGACATTCAGTGCCGCATAATTCTTTTTCATCGCCAGGATCGAAACGTCGCGGACTTTCTGCCACATTTCGATATACGGGCTTTCGCCGTTCTGCGTTTTAACGGTCGCCGCCTGCGCTTCCGCTTTCAACGTCTCGTCTTCCTTGGAAGCGGCAGACGCGCGCGGGTACCGCTCGCCCATATCCTCGAACAGTGCCTGAACCGATTGCGCGTTGTTCAGATCGATATTCAGCACGAAATCTTTTTGACCTGTCTTGATATAGTCGTTGAGCAGCATGCCGATATGCGTGCCCCAGTCGCCCATATGCACGTCGCCCAATGTCTTGTAGCCGGCGAACGCCATCGTGCGCTTGACGGATTCGCCGATAATCGCGGCGCGCAAATGCCCGACATGCATGGCCTTGGCGATATTCGGACCGCCGTAATCAAGAACGACTGTTTCACCATGTGCGAATTGCGGCACGCCCGAACGGTCGTCTGCGGCAATCGCGGACGCATGCTCGCTTAATACACCGTCAGTCAATGTCAGGTTGATAAAACCGGGACCCGCGATCTCGAGTTTCGCAAAAATCGGGTTGCCCTGCAGCTTTGCGATGATTTTCTCAGCCACAGCGCGTGGATTTTGCTTCGCCGCCTTCGATGCCGCCATCGCGCCATTGCACTGGAACTGCGCGAGATCCGGACGGTCGGAAAACGTCACGCGCCCGTAAGAAGCATCGAGACCTTCGGCGGCAAAGGCTTCGCCGACGATACCGGAAAGTTTTTGAATAATCGATTGCACTGTTAAACGTCCAGATTGGTCACTTTAAGCGCGTTCTGCTGGATGAAGTCGCGACGCGGCTCAACGATATCGCCCATCAGGGTCGAGAAGACATCATTGGCTTCGATCGCGTCATCAACCTCGACCTGCAACAGGGAACGCACTTGCGGATCGAGCGTGGTTTCCCACAATTGTTCCGGGTTCATTTCCCCGAGACCTTTATATCGCTGGATCTGCATGCCCTTGCGCGCATATTCGAGAACGCTGTCAAACAGGCTCCATGGACCCCTGACAGAGGCAAGTTCCTTGCCCTTGGCATCCAGTTTTCCTTCACCGTTGAAATTCTCGATCATCCAGTCTTGAAGCGCATGGAGACGTACGGCATCGACCGAGCGAATGCTGTCAACCGGAATGCGGATTGTCTCCGACACACCGCGCAGCGTTCTTTGCAGCGTAAATCCGACGGCATCCGAGAAGAATACCTGCCAGTTTTTCTGGTTCTTGGCGGCGAGGCTGTTGAGATGCTCCGCCAGTTTTTTGGCAACCGCCTCCCCCTTCGCCGTATCGGACAGAAGATCCGCGTCGAACACACCGGCAAGCGCCGCCTGTTCGGTCAGATGCTTGTCATTGATACGCTGATTGAGCGAAATCAGGCTCGAGCGCAACTGTCTTGATTTCTGGACCAGTTCGTTGAAATCGCGGCCCGTGCGCGCAGCGCCCGTATGATCGGTGAAGACAATCTCTTCGCCGCCCTGCGCCAGCAGGTATTCTTCCAGAGCGTCATCGTCCTTGAGATATGTCTCGGCCGAATTCCCGCGCTTGACCTTGTAAAGCGGCGGCTGGGCGATATAGAGGTAACCTTTCTCGATGATCTGCGGCATATAACGGTAGAAGAACGTCAGCAGCAGCGTACGAATATGCGAACCGTCAACGTCCGCATCGGTCATGATAATGATTTTGTGGTAACGGATTTTCTCGATATTGATTTCATCGTGAATGCCCATCCCGAGAGCGGTAATCAATGTGCCCAAAAGCTCCGAGCCAAGAATTTTATCAAGACGCGCGCGCTCGACATTGAGGATTTTACCGCGCAACGGAAGAATAGCCTGGTTCCGGCGGTTACGCGCCTGTTTGGCAGAACCACCCGCGGAATCTCCCTCGACGATGAACATTTCAGACAGGGCCGGATCGCGTTCCTGACAATCCGCCAGCTTGCCCGGCAGGTTGGAAATATCCATGACACCCTTGCGGCGCGACAATTCACGCGCCTTGCGGGCGGCTTCACGCGCGGTCGCGGCATCGATGATTTTCTGGACGATTTTCTTCGCATCCTGCGGATGTTCTTCAAACCATGTGCCAAGACGTTCGGCGATCGCAGATTCAACAACCGGACGCACTTCAGATGAAACGAGCTTATCTTTTGTCTGTGACGAGAATTTCGGATCGGGAACCTTGACCGAGAGAACGCAGGTCAAACCTTCGCGCATATCTTCGCCGGTTAATGCCAGATCCTTGTTCTTTTTATTGAGCCCGTTTTCCTCGGCGTATTTGGTGAGAAGACGTGTAAGCGCCGCACGGAAACCTGCAAGGTGTGTACCGCCGTCACGTTGCGGGATGTTGTTCGTAAAGCACAGCATGGTTTCGTGATAGGAATCCGTCCATTCCATCGCCGCTTCGACTGTAATGCCCGACGCGTCATCGACATGGCGGATGGCCACGGATGGCTTGAAAATGGCCGCTTTGTTGCGGTCGAGATATTCGACGTAACTTTCAATCCCGCCTTCGAAGAAGAACTGGATTTCGACCGGCTCTTCCGCGCGCAAATCGGAGAGAATGATGTTCACGCCGGAATTGAGGAAGGCGAGCTCGCGCAGGCGGTCCTGCAATGTGCCGAAATCAAATTCCGTTTTCGTGAATGTCGCAGGGCTCGGCAGGAACGTGACTTCCGTACCGTTACGACCGTCATGCGGCTTTACTTCCTTCAGCGGTTGATCGACATCACCGTGACGGAAACGCATGAACCATTCCTTGCCGCCGCGCCAGATGCGCAGATCAAGACGTTCGGACAATGCGTTGACGACCGAGACACCGACACCGTGCAGACCGCCCGAAACTTTATACGAGTTCTGGTCGAACTTACCGCCGGCATGCAGCTTGGTCATGATGACTTCCGGAGTCGGCACGCCTTCTTCCGGGTGGATATCCGTTGGGATACCGCGACCGTTATCGCGCACGGTGACGGAACCGTCCTTGTTGATGATCACATCGACGCGGTCGCAATGCCCGGCGAGCGATTCATCGATCGCGTTATCGACGACCTCATACACCATGTGGTGCAGGCCCGAACCGTCATCGGTGTCGCCGATATACATGCCGGGACGTTTGCGCACAGCGTCCAGACCGCGCAAAACCTTGATCGAATCCGCGCCATAATTTTCGGCCGCGATTTGTGCTTTCTGGGCAGCTTCAGACATAAGCTTAAAATTCCAATTTTTTTCGTGATTTCAATGAGTTATCTATATAGCACAGCAGGGAGAAATATCCAGTTTTTTTGTGAATTTTACCCACTGAAAAACCCGTCAGAATCAGGCACTTAGAAGCTCGAAAACTGCCCGTTCCCGACATGGTATTTATGGCCCTTCGAAATGGCTGAAAACAGCGCGTCATCAGTGCCGGTGAGCCAGACCTGTCCGCCAAGATCGCTCAGTTTTTCGAACAGTTTCGCGCGGCGGCTTTCATCGAGATGCGCGGCGATCTCATCAAGCAGCAGGATCGGCGGATGACCGCGTTCGTTTTTCATCAAGGTTGCGTGCGCGTTTATCATGCCGATCAACAGGGCTTTCTGTTCGCCGGTCGAACATTGATCCGCCGCCATGTCCTTGTCGCGATAGCGCACCAGAAGGTCCGAACGATGCGGCCCGGCGGCAGCGCCGCCCATCACCGCGTCCTGCGCCCGCGAGAATTTGAGCTGCTTTTTAAAGGATTCTTCAACCTGCAAAGCAGGGTTTGACGCAAGGGCATCCTCGACGAAACCGCGCAAACCCATCTGCGCCACAGGAAAATCCTCGCGTTCCGCGCGGTCGCAAACCGCCTGTAAACGTTGAACAAAATCCGCCCTTGCGGCCGCAATCGCAATCCCGGTTTCAGCCATTTGCTCTTCCAATGCTTTGAGCCAGCTCGGATCGGTTTTCTCGTCTTTCAATAATTTCGATCGCTGCGAAAGTGCGTTTTCATACCTTGTCAGGCGGCCCGCATGGGACGGCTCGAACGCGAAGACCATTCGGTCGAGAAATTTGCGGCGCGCGCTCGAGCCTTCGAGGAAAATCCGGTCCATACTCGGGGTCAGCCACAGGCATGAAACATAATCGGCAAGGTCGGCCTGTGATTTGGCGGCTTCGCCCTTGATCCTCACGACACGGCGGCGTTTATCGGGATCGCGCCCCGTCCCCAGCGCAATCTCGCCGTAAATCGTTTCGGCCTTGGCCGCGACGACCCATGGCAATTGTCCGTCGCGTCTCTGGATATCGTCGATATCCGCGGCTCTCAAACCTTTGCCTGGTGAAAGCAATGAAACCGCTTCAAGGATGTTGGTTTTACCCGCCCCGTTCGCCCCGGTCAGCACGATAAAACCCGAAGTCAGCCCGTTTAGGTGCGCCTCTGAATAGGACCGGAAATTCTGCAGATTGAGGGATTTGAGATAGGCCATGCCTGAATCTAGCGCAAAAGCAGGACTACGCCGATCAGAATAATGCCGGCCGTCATGACGTTTTTAAATATTTTTTCAGGAACGCGGACATGGACGGCGTAACCTGCGAAAACAGCCAGGATAATCGGCACGGGAATCCAGAAAAACTCCTTCAGCGCATCGAGAACCGCCCCGCTGTGATACATGCTGAAGGCAAAACGGATCATGTTGCTGATAAGGAAAAAGGCCGCCATCGTCGTGCGCAACTGCGATTTATTATCGAAGGAGTTCTTATATCCCATCAGTATAAAGGGGCCGCCGGTTGTGAAAATACCCTGAATGGCCGCGCCGAGAGCGACCAGCGCATATCTGATGGCTGTCGGAATGCGGATATGGCTGAAGAATATCTCGAAACAACCGTAGAATATCAGGAAGCCCGCGAAAAATTTAAGCAGGTTCTGGCTCGCCATGGATTCGGCCAGATAAATCCCTACCGCCACGAAAGGCGGGGTGAGAAGCAAAAGTTTCTTCAGGTGGGTGAGAGAAATATCCTTATAGGATTGCGCCACGATCGTGGCGCTGACGACCATGCCGGTCGAGATACTGAGATAAACCAGTGTCTTGAAATCATAAAAGAGCCCGGCGATGCCGAGAAAAATGATCGTCCCGCCGAAACCGAAAATACTCTCAGTAAAAAAGGCAAGAAAAGCGATTACGCCAATCAACGCTGCCATGCTGCTCCAGTATTAAACCCGGAGCGGCATCAGAACGTACAGGGCCGAAAGATCGCTCGTATCCTGGATGATCGTCGGCGCGGATGGGTCCGACATGCTCATGCGGCAGGCATCGTTTGAAATCTGGCTGGTGATATCGAGCAAGTAACGCGCGTTAAAACCGATATCGAGGTCTGCAACTTCTGAACGCACTTCGATTTCTTCCGTGGCAGAACCTGATTCAGGCGAATTGGCCGAGATAACCATCGTGCGGTCTTTCAGCGTGATTTTCACCGCGCGTGACTTACCGTCGGAGATTGTCGAAACGCGGTCGATCGCAGCCGAGAAAGCTTTCGGATCGACATCGACGAATTTATCGTTACCAGCAGGAATGACGCGTTGGTAATCAGGGAACGTACCGTCGATCAGTTTCGATGTCAGGATGATATGATCGAAAGCGAAGCTGATCTTTGTCTCTGACAGCGAAATCTTGATCGCATCCGCCGCTTCTTCGAGGAGCTTGCGCAGCTCAAGCACTGTCTTGCGTGGAATAATCACGCCTGCCATGGCCTGCGCGCCTTCCGGCAATGGCATTTCAAAACGGGCAAGGCGGTGACCGTCGGTTGCGACAGCGCGCAGCACCGGCACGCCTTCGTTATCGCCAGCGTGTACGTAAATACCGTTCAGGTAGTAACGGGTTTCTTCTGTCGACATCGCGAATTTCGTGCGGTCGATCAGCGCGCGTAAGTCAGCGGCGGGAATGGCGAATGTCACTGGCAGTTTGTTGCCGCCGAATTGCGGGAAGTCTGAAACCGGCAGGCAGCTCAGGCGGAAATCGGACCGCGCGGCTTTGACCGTAATGAAATTTCCCGAACCGTCGAGTTCGATCTGCACCTTGCTGGTGTCGGGCAGCTTGCGCACGATGTCGTGAATGGTGACGGCCGGCGCGGTCGTCGCGCCCGGCTTGATGACTTCGGCCGGCAGGGCTTCGGTCATCTCGACATCCATGTCGGTCGTCGACAAGGTCAGCATGCCGTCTTCAGCTTTGAAAAGGACGTTCGACAGGATCGGAATAGTGCTCCGGCGCTCGACAACGCTTTGAACGTGGTTGAGGGCGCGTAACAGAGCGGCGCGATCAATAGTGAACTTCATAAAAGGAACCTTTCGAAACGATTCAGGCATTTGAATTTTGAGATGGGAAGACTATAGCCATAAATACCTGTGCTTCCAATGATTTTAACGAAATCTTCCCGTGTTTTCCCCTCTCGTTTTTTCGGGGGGTTTTGATGCCAAAAGGAGCTGTGGTTTCCCGCAGCTCCTTTTGAAATTTTAACCCTCTTTTTCGTAAATTCCGCCCGTTTGTCCCGGGTCAGTCAAGCAGTCAGCTATCAGCCTGTCAGCGTGCGGCGCAGGATTTCGATGTCCTGTGCGAATGCCACGTCCTCAAGGCTCAATTCCTCGACCTTGCGCACGGCGTGCATAACGGTCGTGTGGTCGCGGCCGCCGAATTTACGGCCGATCTCGGGCAGCGAGCGTGAAGTCAGCTGCTTCGCGAGATACATGGCCACCTGGCGCGGACGGGCAACGGCGCGCGCGCGGCGGGCGGAATGCATGTCGGTCAGGCGGATATTGTAATGTTCCGCCACCTTGCGCTGGATCTCGTCGATCGTGATGCGGCGGTCATGGGCGCGCAGCAGGTCCTGGAGGACATCTTGCGTGCTTTCAAGCGTGACATCGGACTTGGTGACATCGGCATGGGCGACGATGCGGTTCAGGGCACCTTCGAGTTCGCGGATGTTCGAGACAACCTTGAGCGCGAGGAACTCGAGAACCTGGTCCGGCACTTTCGCCTGCAGCTGGTCGCGTTTGGCTTCCAGAATGCCGAGGCGCAGTTCGTAAGTGGACGGGTGGATATCGGCAACCAGGCCCCATGACAGGCGGGAGCGCAGGCGGTCGTCGATGCCCTGGATATCGGCAGGCGCCTTATCGGCAGAGATAATGATCTGCTTGTTCTGATCGACCAGTGCATTGAACGTATGGAAGAATTCTTCCTGCGTGGAATCCTTGCCGGCGATAAACTGGATATCGTCAATCATCAGAACGTCAACCGAACGGATTATTTCCTTGAACGACATCGTGTCCTGGGCGCGGATGGATTTAACGAACTGGTACATGAACTTCTCGGCCGAGAGATACATAACTGTTTTCTCAGGCTGCTTCTCGCGCAGTTCCCAGGCAATCGCGTGCATCAGGTGGGTTTTACCCAGGCCCACGCCGCCATAGAGGAACAGCGGGTTGAACGGCACATTCGAGCACTCGACGACGCGGCAGGCCGCAGCATGCGCGAGCGCGTTCGATTTACCGACGACGAAGCTGTCGAACTTGAAGCGGGCATCGAGCGGTGAAGAGAGATCGAGCTTTTCCAGTTCGTTTACGTTGGCCTTCACGGTTTTCGCGGCAACCGGCGCTTCTTCTTCCATTGTGGAGACGCTGGCGAGAACGACGATTTCCAGGCGCTTGATGGACTCGTCCATCGCGGCGCACATCTCCGAAATACGCACGGCATAGTGAGACTGGATCCAGTCCTTCATAAAGCGCGTCGGAACGGAAATTTCCAAAGTACCATGGTAACAAGCCTGAAGCGTCATCGGCTTCAACCAGCTGCGGAAAACGGCTTCGCCGAATTCTTCGCGTAACTGGTCGTAAACGCGCGTCCATAGAGTCTTGATTTCCGGGCTTGGATCGTAACTGTCCGGCGCGAGCGCAGACCCGTAAATTGAAACTACGTTGGCTTTTTTACCCCCGAGATCACTCATGTTCTCAAATACTCCAATGTTAAATGTTGTACTAATTCCAAATGATCCGAAATTCAGCGCATGCGATCACAACCTGCCCGTGTATGCAGCAAACGGGCAAAGAGTATCGCTTGCGACAATCGCTATTGTCGCGGCGAGGTAATCTGAACTTTGGTCATTAAACTGACAGAGGCAAAATAAAAGAATTCAAAAACTATCTTTTATTCGTCTGTCGATACCCTTTTTTTACTTGGCCGGATGGAACCGGTTGGCGGGCTCCCCCCACCATTCCACTTTATGTTTCTCTGACATCCCCGCGGATAGGATGAAAGATTTTGGCATAGAATAACTCATGGCGGAAATTTCCCGGGAGCTCGCTCCCGGCTCCGTCATGAATTTTAGATTATTTAGGTCGCCTTCTTGGCTGTAGATTTAGTGGCAGGTTTTTTAGTCGACTTCAATTTAGCCGACAGTCTGGAAATTTTACGGGCTGCTGTCTTCTTGTGAACAACGCCTTTCGAAACGCCGCGCATGATTTCAGGCTGGGCTGCTTTGAAAGCGGCGGCAGCAGCTTCTGCGTCACCGGCTACGATAGCGGCTTCGATTTTCTTGATGAATGTCTTGATACGGCTACGACGTGCAGAATTAATTTTCGCGCGTTTTGGATTTTGCTTGGCCCGTTTTTTGGCTGAGGCGTGATTGGCCATGTGTTCTATCTCTTAAAAAAAGTTATTCAGTTTTTGTCTTGGTAAGGGGTGTTTTTAATAGGGTTATCCCCAACCTGTCAAGCACATCAAACGCCGATAGCTGAAAATTTTTTTCTTGCTTTTAGGGCTGACTTGGGGAAACCGAGAATTTCACCAAACCCTTATCCCCAAGTTTCTCCAGATTCACAGTAAGTTGCTCGCCATTCCTCAGGAATCGCTGTGGATTAATCTGCTTCCAGCCGAGGGCCGGCAGGGTCTCATTATAGAATTTCCGGACCTGTTCTTCTGTCATATTAGGGGCCCTGACGCTCTCCTCGACGATCCTTCCCTCGGCTTTATCGAAGACGACTCCGGAGTCTTTCAGCTCCTGCATCTGGGGCATAAGGGGGATATCCGGCAGGGAGACCAGATAACGCGTCTGCGTCTCCGCCATCGGGGATGTGGAGAACAGTAAAGCAGCGGCGAAAAATGTCAGCAGGATTTTCTTCATCGTATTTCCGTCATAGCTGTTTTCGCGGGCAGTAAAAAGTGGATCTTCCGCCTTGTGTCATCTTTTGCACACCCCCGGTTTTATCCACACGACAGGTGCAGTCGCCGCACGCCTTGCCGGCGCGGTCATAGACCTTGAAGCGATGCTGGAAATAGCCGAGATCGCCGTTGGTCTTGCGATAGTCCTTGAGCGTGCTGCCGCCGGCCTTGATCGCGGCTTTCAGCACATTGCGGATCGCGCTTACCAGGAACGCAAGCCGTTCGGCGGAAATCGAATTTGCCGGGACGCGCGGATCGATCCCGCTCTCGAACAGGGCTTCGCTCGCGTAAATATTTCCAACGCCGACGACGAGCGTCTGATCCATGATCGCGATTTTGACCGGGCCTTTGCGGCTTCGGAAGGCTTTTTCAAGCAGTTGCGGCGTGAAATCCTTCGTCAGGGGTTCCGGCCCGAGATGTGAAAACAGCGCATGCCCCTCCAGATTTTTCTCGCTCACATATTCGATAAGCCCGAAACGTCTGGGGTCGTTGAAAACGACATCGCGGTCGTTTGAAAATCTCATCAGCAAATGATCGTGCTTTTGTTTTGCGACCGGCGAATTGCTGTCATGGATATGGATGCGGCCCGACATGCCGAGATGGATGATCAGCACATGAGCGTTATCGAGATGGATCAGGATGTATTTCGCGCGTCTGTCGACCGACACGACTTTCGCACCCGTAAGCCCGGCCGCAAGATTTTTCGGCACATCGATGCGGATTTTTTTCGTGAAAACTTTTACGTCGACGATCTTTTGGCCGGCGATCACATTGTGCAATTCACGGACGACAGTTTCGACTTCGGGCAATTCAGGCATGGGATATCTTCTACGGCACGCGGCCTATTTTGAGCCACTCCACAGGGGCTTCCAAATCGTCAAATAGTTTCAAACTGCCTGATTTCAGCTCTTTTCGCTGCGAATTCGGTATCTCCCAGTCCATCGTCTGACCGTTATTCTCGGCATAAAGGTTAAGCGTGCTAAAGCTCATCGGATAGAATCTGATCGTATAATCAGGATCGAACGGCGACCCCAGATCCTTGCGCTGCTGGAGGATCAGCACATTACCCTCGGCGCGATAGCCGCCGCGCACGAAATACCTGACTTTGGGGGCCTCAGGATAACGCAGGAGCAGCTCGAACACGCCATTGCCCATCTCGAGCGTCACCACATGGTCCGCGCCCTGATAGGCCCAAAGCCCGCGCAACGCCGTATCGCTCAGCAGCGGCTTGTCTTTCTCGGGCTTGATCTCAAGCACCAGATAGGCGTTACGGTCGATATGTTTCGGCCCCGTAAACTTTAAAAAGAATCCGCACAGGACGGAGACGACCAGCGCCACCACGAAAATAATGACGAGATGCGCAGGCAGGTTGCCGATCGATGTCTTGAACATCGCAGCGATCGCGCCGAACGGGTTCTCGCGCGGGATCGGGATGATAAAGCGCTTCTGTGCCGGGGGTTTCGGGGTCGTTGTCATAGCGGGAATCATACCTTGTAAGGTTGCATAAAAAAAGGCCGGAATACTCTCCGGCCTTTTCAATTCATAGGAGCTTATCGGCTTAGAAGCCCATATCGCCCATGCCGCCACCCATTCCTGGATGCGCATGACCAGCGTCTTTGTCGTCTTTCGGCAGTTCGGTGATCATGGCTTCGGTCGTGATCATGATACCCGCGACAGAAGAAGCGTTCTGAAGCGCGACACGAACGACTTTAACCGGATCGATAATACCGGCGGCCACCAGATCGGTGTATTTGTCGTTTTGCGCGTCGTAACCGAAATTCGGCTTGTTCTCGTCGAAGATCTTGCCGACGACGATCGAGCCTTCCTTACCGGCGTTCTCGACGATCTGGCGGATCGGAGCCTGCAGGGCGCGACGGATAATGTCGATACCGGCTTGCTGATCCGCGTTGTCGCCTTTAAGACCGTCAAGGGACTTGGACGCGTGGAGAAGAGCCGTACCGCCGCCAGGGACGATACCTTCTTCAACGGCTGCGCGTGTCGCATGCATCGCATCGTCCACGCGGTCTTTACGCTCTTTAACTTCAACTTCGGATGCGCCACCGACGCGGATAACGGCAACACCGCCGGCGAGTTTCGCCAGGCGTTCCTGCAGTTTTTCACGATCGTAATCGGAAGATGTGTCAGCGATCTGTGCCTTGATCTGGGCGATACGGCCTTCGATATCGGCTTTCTTGCCGGCGCCGTTGATAAGCGTCGTATCGTCTTTGGTGATACGGGCTTTCTTGGTCGTCCCGAGCATATCGAGCGTGACGTTCTCAAGTTTGATACCGACATCTTCGGAGATGACAGTACCGCCCGTGAGGATCGCCATATCTTCAAGCATCGCCTTGCGACGATCGCCGAAGCCCGGAGCTTTAACAGCAGCCACTTTCAGGCCGCCGCGCAGCTTGTTGACAACGAGAGTTGCCAGCGCTTCGCCTTCGATGTCTTCAGCCACGATCAAGAGCGGACGACCGGATTGGACGACAGCTTCAAGAACAGGCAGAATGGATTGCAGGTTGGAAAGTTTTTTCTCACACAGCAGGATGTACGGGCTGTCGAGTTCTACGGCCATTTTCTCAGGGTTCGTCACGAAGTATGGCGACAGGTAACCGCGATCGAATTGCATGCCTTCGACAACTTCAAGTTCAGTTTCCAAAGACTTCGCTTCTTCAACAGTGATAACGCCTTCCTTGCCGACTTTTTCCATCGCTTCGGCAAGTTTTTTCGCAACATCTGAATCGCCGTTGGCGGAGATGTAAGCGACCTGCTCGATTTCCTGGTTGGTCTTGACCGGTTTCGCGAGCGTTGCGAGACCTTTGACGGCCGCAACGACGGCTTGTTCGATACCGCGTTTCAGATCCATCGGGTTCATACCAGCGGCAACAGCCTTGACACCTTCGCGCGCGATCGCTTGCGCGAGAACGGTCGCAGTCGTCGTGCCGTCACCGGCCTGGTCATTCGCGCGGGATGCGACTTCGCGAACGAGCTGGGCACCCATATTCTCGAAACGATCCTGCAGTTCGATTTCTTTCGCGACAGATACGCCGTCTTTTGTCGAGCGCGGTGCGCCGAAAGATTTATCGATGATAACGTTACGGCCTTTTGGACCGAGCGTTACTTTTACAGCGTCAGCAATCGTGTTGACACCGGCAAGCATCTTGCGACGGGCATCTGAGCTGAATTTAATGTCTTTAGCAGCCATTTTAGTTTTCCTTGTTTGTTAAAAATTTAATTAAGCGGCTTTATCTAATACGCCCATGATGTCGGATTCTTTCATGACGAGCAGTTCTTCGCCATTCAGATTGACTTCAGTGCCGGACCATTTTGAAAACAGAACGCGATCGCCTGCTTTAACGTCGAGCGCGACAACCTTGCCGGACTCATCGCGAAGACCTGAACCGACAGCGACGACTTCGCCTTCCATCGGTTTTTCTTTAGCTGTATCCGGGATGATGATCCCGCCAGCTGTTTTTTCGTTTTGCTCAATGCGGCGCAAGAGTACGCGATCATGCAAAGGACGGAATTTCATAGTTTTTGTCTCCTAAATATATAGAGGTTTGGCCGTTTATAAGTGCGTTAGCACTCCCCTTAAACGAGTGCCAACTATCTAGGATGAAACACCGCAAAACTCAAGGAAATCAGGTAAACTATATGGATTATTCGACATAAATTATGAATTTTACTGTAGGCACTCCCGTCATCCCGGCGAAAGCCGGGATCCAGATAAACCGCCCTATCTGGATGCCGATTTTCATCGGCATGACAAAATGGATAAAAAAGCTCTCTCTACTCCCTCAACTCAACACTATGGAAAACATATCTCGCAATTGCCCACATAAACCCGGCCATGAGATACTCGTGTCACTGATTATGCCTGCAATTTTCACCTCAAATTTTAAGGACGAAATCATGACTGTATGCAAAAAAATGACGGCAGAAATGCTCGGAACTGCGTGGCTTGTTTTGGGCGGCTGCGGCAGCGCCGTTTTCGCGGCGGCCTTTCCTGATCTCGGCATCGGCTTTGTCGGTGTTGCCCTCGCCTTCGGTCTCTCTGTTTTAACGGCAGCCTATGCGGTCGGCCATATTTCCGGCGGCCACTTTAATCCGGCGGTGACGATCGGGCTGGTCGCGGGCGGACGCTTCGACGCGAAGGAAGCCATTCCCTATATCATCGCGCAGCTTGTCGGCGCGACGGTCGGCGCGGGCATTATCTATCTGATAGCCACCGGCAAACCTGATTTCAGCATGGCAGGCGGCTTCGCGGCCAACGGCTATGGCGAGCATTCACCGGGCGGCTACAGCCTGCAATCCGCGTTTATCACCGAAGCGGTGCTGACCTTCTTCTTTCTCTTTATCATCATCGGATCGACCGATGCGCGCGCGCCGGCAGGTTTTGCGCCGATCGCTATCGGTCTCGCGCTGACGCTGATCCACCTGATCAGCATCCCGATCACCAACACCTCCGTGAACCCGGCGCGCAGCACCAGCCAGGCCATCTTCGAAGGCGGCTGGTCGCTCGATCAGCTCTGGCTGTTCTGGGTCGCGCCGATACTGGGCGCGGTCGTCGCAGGCGTAGTCAGCAAATGCTGCCGCAAATGCGAAGAAGGCGGTTGCGGCTGCAAACACTGATATGACTGAAAGTATTAGAAAAAGCCTCCCTTTTACGGGAGGCTTTTTTGTTGCTCCCGCTCAATGGCTTCTTAAAATTTTATTAAAAACTTTTACCTAGAATAAAAAGGTAAGGAGTTTGACATGGCAGATTTCCGGACCCAGTTTTTGAAAGACTATCGCCTGACGACCGCGCAGATCATCTATCATCTGCCCGATCATCCGAAACTCCTGCAAACCTATCTCTGGCAGGAATACGACATCGCACCGCAATTCCCCGAGCTTTTGAAATTTCTGGATTTCTGGAAGACACGGCTTGAGGGCAAGCTTCACTCCGTACAGGTCGCCTCGCATAAAATCATCACACCCGGCGACGCGAAGTTTTATGATTGCGAAATTACGCTGCAATAGGCTATTACGTTTATAACGGGACCAGAGCAGGAACTTTGGCAAGAGAAACTTCTCTGGCCGGCTGCGAATTATATTGCTCAATAATGGCTTTAAACAAATCTCCTGCAACATCCTTCAGTATACCCGTGCTTACTCCTTCCTGAAGCAATTCAAATGCCTGATATCGGCTCTGCGGCAATGGGTATCTTGGTAATTCTTTTAAATTGCCCGGATCTTTTTCTATATCGGATAAAGCAAGATCGATGCCCGCTATGGTGGCCGCCATTGCCATTACGATACTGCAATCAGCCGCCGCAAGCCTGTTTTCAAGCCGAATATCCTCCGGCTTTGACTTTTCAGCCAATTCAAATCTGCTGTTGGCATTAGCAATTCTTAAACTTAATCCCTGATTTCCGGCATCACCCGCGACAATCCATCTCGGAGACCATTCGGTATTTCCAAAGCGATCGAAAGCAGCTTCGTTCTGGGAGTAAAGGAATGTCGTATATCTTTGTACTTCCAATATCCCTTTCGCTACCTGACGCATCAAACCATAGCTATCATCGTCTTGATCGCTAAATAACGGCTTATTATTTATATCCCATAAACTACAGGAAATATGAATGGAGGAAGCTTCTTTATTCTCGAAGGGCAACGGCGAAAAATCAAAGCCGTCAACCCCATAGCGTTTCGCATGATTTGTAAGAAACTCTCTTACCCGATGAGCTTCATCCATAGTCGATACAGGATCGGAAACATTTGTAATGATTTCATATTGACCGTAATAATCTATCGTATTCTCGTCTTCAAAACGAACCATAAAACCATGACGCTGAAGATCGTCTTCGACATTTTTTGGCTGAATAATTCCAGATACTGGATCTCCAGTATCGCTAACAGCATAGCCCTCGATCTCTATGCCTGTTTTAACGATAATGCCAAATTCTTCTCTGAATCTATGTAAAGATCGCGTGATATAATCTTTAGCCAGTTTCTCCACATTGGGCGAAAATACTACGTCGGGAAATACGGGTTTGAATATATTACTATGATTAATGGGTAATATTTCATATTGAGTCTCTGAATCTCTTGCGACAGTCCCATTATAATATGTTCCGTTATAATCTATTGGCACGGAAGGATTATTAGTCTGGCGTATATTTAAAGAGGGCGTGTTGCCCATCAATCCCAGGCGTACGCCTGAAATAGTTTTCACTTGTTGGTCATCGGGCGTAAAATTATATTTTCCCGCCACTTCATGGCAAAATTGCTCAATGAATGGCTGCACCAGCCTCTCGTGAATCGAACGAGATCTTTCGAATGAATCGAAAACGATCGCATCATCATGACCGATCCATGCCCAGCTTTGAGCCACTATAGTATCGTTCGCACAAATTTTTCCGTCGGTTTTCTGCTTCCAGACATAAAAGCCGCCAAACGCGGATGTCATTCCATGCAAGGCGCAATCCTGTCCCTGAGAACCAATCGACTGGCAACAACTGGTCATCTCTCCGAGAAAGAATCCTCTTGGGTCCTTCTCGTCCAGTTTTGTCAGATAAAAATTCGGATGTCCCAGCGTATCGCCATCAATAAATATTTCCGGCAAAAGGCTATTTGGTCTTTCCCGCTTTAAAATATCAAGACAATCGTTGAATTGCCTTTGAGACAATCCATGAGCGGCGGCCATTTTGCTTAATGCAAAGTTTTCAGAGCTTCTGACATAGCTCATCTGCGAAGCTAAAATTTCCAAATCTTTTAAATTTCTTGGAAACTCGCCCTCGATAGCTTTTTCAAGCTCTGATGCACGCCTTAAATAGGGGAAAACATCCGGACCATATTTCAGAACAAGGTCTTTCCACTTCTTGACATCCCATATTCCCATCTCCGGAAACTCGAATAGACAGGCATCATGTACTACTTGCTTACTTCCTTTATCATGCCATTGCTCCCCATATCTCGTTAAATATCGATTTGCCTCTTCATAATTTGAAAATAGCGTTGAAAGCTTGAATGCATGCATTTCCGCGCCCTTATTCATTTCAGCTTTATTGGCCAATTCCGTTAAAGGCAGTATTTCTTCATAAAGCGCAGCATTAAAATGAAAAGGCGATTGATTGATTAAATCTGGATGGGGACAGTCCCTGCCCGTCATCCCTCGCCAACGCCCCGGACCTGATTGATTTTGCCAAAAATTGGTTTTTGTAATCTTGCCGCTATATAAATTTTTCCATGCAGGCGATATATGCTCGAAAACATCCTGCCTTTTACTGGACGATAATGCTTCAAGCATTATGTGCATTATCTGCGCGTCTCTCAACATTTCTATTTTTTTAAAAAACGCAAAGTTATCATAGCACAACATATCATTTAGAAATTCATCTTCGCCAGATTCCCGTATCGCATCGATCAAGATAGAGACCATCTTTGCATCTCTCGTACCGACTGCATATTGCAATGGATACACCTCATGAACAGCTATTTTTGCACATAACAGATTTCGCGTGTATCTCTTCCCCATACTGGAAAGGCTCATATCAAGAATTTTGCTAACGCTGACATGCGCTTTACTAACAATCATTTGCTCAAAATATGAGATAAGCTGATTTATAAGTGTCGCATCGCCCGCTGCAGCCAATAATTCGGATATTTTTTCAATGGACTCAAAATCATTTATTTTTATCATTTCTTTGATTGCGGCAGAAACAAGCATCGAGCCTGTGCATTTATCCAGCTCGATTGAATGGGGCCTTTTTTCCCAGCACCATTGCCTCATACATCTTTGAATGAGGTGATCTTGTTCTTTCTCGGAAAGAACTCCCATGAAACCAATAGCGGCATCAATGCCGTCTTCGAAAGAAATCTTTCTGTCTTCTTCTCTTTCACGGAAAGAGATCAGCGCTTTTAACGCGCGCTCATGTTGATCATCCCTATATCCGATATGCGTGTTGTATATATCTACAAATCTCTCAACCTCCTCTTCAAAGGTTTCCGGTGCAAAAAATTGATCTACGAAATCTTTAATGTCATCAATAAATTCCTTGTCGGACGTTGTATCGGCAAAGCCGCGTATTCTTCGAGCAGTATCGGGGAAATTTGGCCCCGAAAGAACCCTCAACCACATATAATCATTTTGAACAAAAAATTTCTTGATAAACTCAACGCCGAACGTTTCGCTGGCATAGAAAAACACATCTTCCAATATCTCTCTTGCATCGGATAAATCGAAAGTGCCTCCTTTTAGCAGATCATCTCCACCCACCACCTGAAGTAACGTTTCGACTCCGCCAATTTCATGAAATTGATTTAAAAAATACCGATATTTCTCAGGTTGGTCACTTTCAACCATATTAAAGAGAAGAAAAGTGCCATCATTAAGAATAATCTCTTTTGCAAAATTTTCATTACTGATTAGACGGGACTGCTTTATGATTTCATCGAAAACCTCGATATGCCTTACATAAATAAGCGACCTTGAAAGAATTTCTTTTATGATATCGGCATTATTCTCACGCATATATTCAAGGCATTGGCGAATGGATTCTACAGATCCACTGGATACAATCTCATAGAATAATTCTCTATCTACTTCAGAATCCTCTATAAGTAATTTTCTTGTTTCTGTTGACGTGAAGCTTGCTGCGCGATGAAAGATTTCTTTTACAGATGTAGCTTCTCCTGATGTACCGGCCTCCCAAAGATAATTGTGAAGCTCTTTCATACTAAGCGCTGAATCTTTAGCCATCGCTTTTCTCAAAAGATCGGAATATCCGACCTTGGCCAAATAAGGACGGTAGGGCTTTAGAAGATCCAATTCACGATCGGAATAATCTTCACTATTGGTCCGTATTTTTTTGAGAATATTAAGCATGCTTTTTCCTAGAGCGTGTATTAACATAATAATAATTATTATGTCAACATAACTTGATATATGAGGGATTTATTCCTATAATGGAGTGTCTCTTTAATGGACGAGACAGCCGGTCCTTCCGGATTCCCAAGGTATCGGACCCAGAGGGGAAGAAATCTATTTCATGCTTTTATTTTTTATCGTCATCCCGGCGCAGGCCGGGATCCAGATCGTCCGCTCCATCTGGATGCCGATTTTCATCGGCATGACGAAAAAGAAAAAAAGCCGAAACTTATTCCTTCGAAATATCCGGCAGGGCTTTCGGATGTTTTGGCAGGATATCGCGGAAGGCATAAATAACCGAGGCGGTCGAGATAAGGCTGATCAGCGTTTTAACGAGCGTGCTGATAATGATGATAATGAAAAGTCCGCTATCGCTGTCCGCACCGCCGGCGACTCCGGCCAAAATGCTCGAGATAAAAATCGCCACGACAAAACAGGGCAGCGTGCTGACGAGCAAAACGCCGACCAGTCTGAAAGAAGACGCAAAACCGCTGATCTTTGCGAGGAACTCGGTGACCGGCATCAGCACCACAACGGGTATATAAAGAACCGTGAGCCGCACCATCCATATGCTTGCCACAATCAGGGCGAAAGATGGAATGATAAAGAGCGGACTGGCCTCCGGCTCGGCACCCGCTTCGACCGCCTTATCCGTATCGCCGACGATATCGAGAAGCATCGAATAAATCTGCGCCAGCCCGTAAGCAAGGAATGTAATGATCACATACATGATGATCGACGACATGATGCCGCGCGCGCGCAGCAGCAGCGCCGCCATCTGTTGCTCGTTAGGCTCTGCGCTGAGATAAATCGGCCAGCGCTCCAGCAACAGGAGCGTCCTTGCGAACTGGGCCAACAGCCAGCCCTGCGCAAAGGCCGCCGGCAGGCTGATCAATCCCTGCCGCAGGTAATTATCCTGATAATCCAGCGTGAAAATAACAACGGTGCAGGCAAGTTTGATTAAAATCGGCACGATCGCCATGCGCGCAAGATAGGCACGTTCGTGCCAGACGGCCCTGTACCCGAAACTCGCAGAATCAATAAGGTCGAAAGAAGCCATTCCTTTTTTTAACCCGTGACCGGGACCCTGTAAAGGCAGGTTTCTCCCGCAGCTGGCCCGAGAGGACTTTAAAAACCGTTTTCTGGAGCGTATATAGGTGCCATGACAAAGAACAAACAAATCGGCATCTGGCTCCTGTGCGTGGCATTAATGATCATGGTGATGACCATGATCGGGGCGATTACGCGCCTCACGGAAAGCGGTCTCTCGATCACCGAATGGAATGTCATCTCCGGTTCCCTGCCGCCCATGTCGGATGCGAGCTGGCAGTCCGAATTTTCTAAATACCAGGCGACACCTGAATTCAAGACCAAGCATTTCTGGATGACGATCACCGACTTCAAACATATTTTCTTCTGGGAATGGCTGCATCGTTTCTGGGGCCGCATGATCGGTCTTGCCTATGCGATCCCGTTGCTGCTGTTCTGGATGCGTGGCGCGATCCCGGCCAATGAGAAGCCGCGCTTTATCGGTCTTCTCATTCTTGGCGGCGCGCAGGGCTTCATGGGCTGGTTCATGGTGAAAAGCGGGCTCGTCGATCGTCCAGAAGTATCGCATTACCGTCTCGCCTCGCATTTGCTTCTGGCGCTGCTCCTGTATTCCTTCCTGTTCATTCAGGGCATGCGTTTTATCCGCAAGGACAAGCCGCCGCTCGCATTGCCGCGCGCGTCCTGCGCCTTGCAATTGCACGGGCTGATCACGCTCGCGCTCGTCGTCACCACCATCACCTGGGGCGCGTTCACGGCGGGCCTTGATGCCGGTATGATCTACAATACGTTCCCGCTGATGGGGGGCCATATCGTGCCGCCGGATATGTGGCCGCATTATCCATTCTGGCTGAATATTTTTGAAAACCCGGCCAGCGTCCAGTTCACGCATCGCTGGCTCGCGATCACGACCGGGCTTGTCGCTCTCTCCTACGCCATCCACGGCTTGAAATTCGACGCGAAACATTTTGGATTTTTAGGCGCGTGGGTCTTCGTCCAGATCGGCCTTGGTATCACGACGCTCCTGATGTTCGGCGGCGAGAATCCGCATGCAGCCGTGCACGTAGCGGCAACGCATCAGTTCGGCGCGGTTATTTTGCTGACGATTACGCTTTTGACTATTTACAGGGTGAGGCTTTCAAGAAAGGTCTATCTGTCATCCTGAGCGAACGCGAAGGATCTCATCTGAAAGCAGCAAGATTCTTCGCTAATGCTCAGAATGACAATAAAGGGTAATAATGACGATTAAAGAAGATCGTTCTGTTTCAGAATATCTGCATAAAACGCCAGGTACGCATCGACGGTTTTCTGCCTTGTGAATTCATTGAGATAACGCTCATAGCCGGCGGCGCATAGTTTTTCCTGTAACGCCTTGTCCTCTGAAAGTCTGTTTAAGGCATCCTTCAATTCTGAAACATTATCGACTTCGAAGACCAGGCCGTCTTCGCCGTCATGCACATACTGGCTCGGGCCTTCGGAATTCGATGTGATCAGCGGCGTTTTATTGGCCCAGGCCTGCACGAAGACATTGCCGAACGGCTCGTGGCGCGACGGCACCACGCAGATATCGCAGGCCTGCAACAACGCGTCGCGATCCTCGCGCCAGCCTAGGAAATGCACCCGCGCTGCAACACCGAGATTATCGGCAAGCGCACCAAGCTCATCGCGCAGAGGACCAACGCCCGCGATCCACAGGTGAATACGCGGCAAGTCCACGATGGATTTGATCAGGATATCGAGCGCCTTGTTCTCATGCAGGCGCGCAAGCGCGAGAACGGCGATTGCATCTTCTGGCGTGCCGACATCGCTCTTTGTCAGCTTCGCCTGAACCTGCGGCTCGGGCGCGAAATTGTTGATATGCGCGGCGCGCGAGGACTCGATGCCGTTCCTGATCAGGTAGCTGCGGATATCGGGCGTGTTGGCGATGAAATAATCGGTCGTCTTGTAATATTTCAGATCGTAATAGCCGCCAAGGCGCGAGACTTTCAGGTATTTCTTCGGCACGGACTCTGACGCGGGCGTTTTAACGCTGCCGCGCGACATCCATGACTGTACGATCTGCGGCTCAAAGTCCTTGATGATCTGCCCGAGTTTCCACTTGGTATAGATATCGATCTTCCCGCCGAACGGCAGGGGATGAATCTTTATCCCGGCATCGATCAGTTTCTGGCTGCGCGTGGAATTGTTTCTCGCGGCGACTTCAATATCAAGCCCGGCGCTTTTCAGGGCAAGGCAGGTATCGACGAAAGCGGTTTCAGCGCCGCCTTTTTCCGCGCCTGCCATTACCTGGAGAATTTTCATTTGGGCGCATCCGCTTTTTGCGTCAGCGGCTTATCGAGGCCGAGATTGTCGATCAGGAGTTTTTTTAGATCTTCCTGCGTGTCGTCCATCTTGCCGAGTAATTTCCGGCATTCCTTCTTCTCGGTGATCGGAATTGTCTTGACGTTACGCCCCTTGTAAGCGACCGCGTCATCCACTTTCTTGAGATAGGCTTTCGCTTCGACGGGTTTCGCGAAATCCTGTAACTGGATCATCTGCTGCAGCCGTGCCCGCGCGTCCTTGAGAACCGGGTCGATATCCCCTGTCCACAAAGCGATACGGTCGTTCATCGATTTCGCAAATTCGGGGTTCTTCGCGCTACAGGATTTGCCGGCATCGAGGATGTTTTTCTCGACCGCCTCGACCGATCTGATGATGCCGTGCGAGCTGCGGATGGCGGCGAATTGCTTGGTCTTGTTCGCATCAAGACCTTCCATCATTTTCTTGGTGGCGGCATCGAGCTTGGTCAGCGGCGTGACTTCAGGAACTGCACCATCCGCAGCCATGGCCGCGAATGGAGTTGTCACCATCAGGAGAGTAAGGAAAAGACGAATGCTCATCTTTGCATCCTTACTCGACAAGACGGTTCCACCAGCCTTTTTTCTTCTCGCTGTCATTGCCTGCGTCGTTTCTCTGGTCGTTGCCCGAAGATTGAGGCTGGGCATCGTTAGACGCGGCGGCGGCAGGCGCGGCTTGGCCATCCTGCGCTTTGCGCGACGAGAAGCGTTTCGCCTGGAATTTAGGCGCGGATACTGCAGCGACAGGTGCCGCCTCATCAACATAAACGGATGGTTCCGGCTGGATCTGGTCCGGACGAACATAAGACGGATCGCTTGACGCGCCACCTTCGTTACGATCACGGCGGCCGCGATTGTTATTATTGCGGCCTTTACCGGCGCGGTTGCCACGGCGGCGGCCGTTACGGTCACCGTCCTTGTTATTGCGATCGCGCGGCACGAAATCCTTGCGGTTTCCGTTATTCTGCTCGTCATGCAATTCTTCATCGGCAGGATCCATGTCGTCATTGCCCATGAGAGCGACGGATGAAACCGGACGCGCATGAACATGACCGCTATCCGACTCTTCGCCGTCTTCATCGTCAAAGCGCGCACCGCGCGGGCTCACGCCCTCGCTTGAAACAGTCTTGATCGATTCAACCTTGAAGCCGGTCGGAGCGAGGCTGTCATCGACATTGACGACGACATTGAAACCGTAACGGCGTTCGATATCGGCCAGCATGTCGCGTTTGTTATTGAGAATATAGATCGCGATCGCGTTCGGAATCGAAAGCTGGACCTGTTCGCCGCGATTCTTGATACCCTCTTCTTCGAGAGAACGCAGGGCAAGAATGGAGGCGGAATCAACCGAACGTATCGAACCGACACCTTTACAGTGCGGACATTTCTCATACTGGGCTTCGGTCAGCGACGGGTTGAGGCGCTGGCGTGAAAGTTCGAGAAGACCGAAAGAGGAAATACGTCCGACCTGGATGCGTGCGCGGTCTGTCGACAGCGCGTCTTTCAGGCGGCGTTCGACTTTCGCGTTGTTGCGGTGGTCTTCCATATCGATAAAGTCGATAACGACAAGACCGCCAAGATCGCGCAGACGCAGTTGACGGGCCACTTCATCAGCGGCTTCCAAATTGGTCTTCAGCGCCGTTTCTTCGATATGGCGTTCTTTCGTCGCGCGGCCCGAGTTCACGTCGACGGAGACAAGAGCTTCGGTCGGGTTGATAACAAGATAACCGCCGGAGCGCAACACGACATTCGATTCACCGATTTCGGCAATCTGGTTCTCCACCTGGAAACGGTGGAAAAGCGGGATCTTGGAATCGGAATACTCGATGACTTTTTTGACATGTGATGGCATCAGCATCTTCATGAAGTTCTTGGCTTCCTTGAAGCCCGCTTCACCCTGGACCTGGATGTCTTCGATATCGTTGCCGAAAATATCACGCACGGCACGTTTGACGAGATTGCTCTCCTCATAAATATTCGCAGGTGCGACCGACTGCAATGTCAGTTCGCGGATATTGTCCCACAGGCGCATCAGGTAATCGAGATCGCGCTTGATCTCGTCCTTGTCGCGCTGGACACCGGCCGTTCTCAGGATGACCGACATGCCTTCCGGAACTGAAAGCTCCTTGAGGATCTCGCGCATCCGTTTACGCTCGGCAAAGCTCGCGATCTTGCGCGAGACACCGCCGCCACGTGGGGAATTCGGCATCAATACACAGTAACGGCCCGGCAGCGACAGATAGGTCGTGACAGCCGCGCCCTTGTTGCCGCGTTCTTCTTTTTGTACCTGCACCAGCATGATCTGGCCGCGCTTGATAACTTCCTGGATTTTGTAATTCTTGCGCAGGTTGAAACGGAAAGGCTGATCGCCCTCTACGCCGTCGCCGCCGACAAGTTCAACGCGCTTGCTGCGGAAATTATTACGTCCGCCGCTGTTGCGGCCATTACGTCCGCGATCGCGTCCGCGGCCTCTTCCGCCTTCACGTCCACCGCCTTCGCGGCCTTCATTGCGGTTTTCACCGCCCTCGCCATTGTTACGGCCACGGCCTCTGTAACGGCCACGTCCGCGACCGCGGCTGCGGCGGCTTGAACGGTTGTTGTTTTCTTCTTCGATGACTTCTTCGTTTTCAGCGCGGAAAGCGACCCAGATAACGGTCTGCTCGACACCGTCTTCGTTCGGGTTTGTCTCGGCGCGAATGCGGACGACCGCTTCGTTCTGTTCGACCAGGCCTTTAACGACAGCACCAGTTTCAGCATCGAACGGACAGGCCTGACCTTCTTCTTCGGTCTGGTATTCCTGTGTTTCGGCGTTAAAGCCCGTGACCGGACGGTAAATCCACTGGCGCAGTATTTTAACAGGCTCATCGGCTTCAGCCGCCTCTTCGCTTGTCTCTTCATTCACTTCTTCGGCAGCAGCGGCTTCCTGTTCGGAAGCTTCTTCCTGTTCTTCATCATCGGATTCATCTTCCGCTGAATCTTCTTCTTCGCTGTCCTGTTCGTGATCCTGTTCAACGGCATTATCCTCATGCTGTTCATCAGCGTCTGAGAAATTGGTTTCCGCTTCACCGCCGCCGACTTCGGCGATGGCTTCCACTTCATGCGCCTCTTCAACGACCGGCGGCGCTTCACCGCGTTCCATGGCAGCCAGTGCGGCCTCTTCCTCGGCGATCGCCGCTTCTTCTTCGGCGGCCAGTTGCTCGAGCATGGCTTTCTGTTCGGCAAGCAATGCTTCGCGGTCGGCGACCGGGATGCGGAAGTAATCAGGATGAATTTCAGAGAAAGGCAGGAACCCGTGGCGGTTACCGCCGAAATTGACGAAGGCGGCCTGCAGGGACGGCTCGACCCTTGTTACTTTCGCGAGGAAGATGCTTCCTTTTAACTGTTTGCGAACCTTGCTTTCGTAATCGAACTCGATCAGCCGGTTGCCATCAACAACCGCAACCCGCGTTTCTTCTGCATGGGTTGCGTCAATCAACATACGTTTTGTCATTATAATAACTCCTAAAAAGCGCGAACGCGCTGCCTGGTCTGGAGCATCCTTTGCGACCGGGAGGATGTCAGACGGCGCACGTCGGCTCACGTCTAAATCACATTGGTGGAGTCCTGATTATGGCGGGGGATCTGAAAGAAAATATCTTCAGCAATTATACCAGCCAGTGCCCGTTTTTAAGGTGGGCGGAAGTCAAACGATCCTCGAATATCAGGACTTCCCTTAAAACGCTACGGCTAGCGAAACCTTTCCTATCGAATGAGATACTAAAACCGTAACAGTCGCGAAAAAGAGAATACATTTAAGAGTGCCTCTCCACAATGAAAAAGATTGTATAATATGAAAACAGTGCCATACGGCGAATTGCGCGCCCGCTCTTTTCTATTGTATGATTCACCGATCATTGGCCGCTCCGGCCGCAATCTGGACTTAATTATTCATGCGATTCATTGCCTTAGCCCTCCTGCTGACCCTTATTCCGCACCTGGCTTTCGCCCTCGACGTGACGGGGCTGCGCTTTGGCACCCACCCGGAGAAACAGCGCATCGTCATCGAACTTTCGGGTCCGGCCAAGTTCAAGGCCTATACGATGCAGGACCCCGACCGCCTGATTATCGACCTGCCCGGCTTTGGCTGGAAGGTCGGGACGATCCAGAAACCCGTCTCAAGCCTGATCTCTGATATCCGCCATGGCGATATCGGCGGCAACCAGTCGCGGCTCGTTTTGCAGACCTCGTCGCCGACTTTTATCCTGTCCTCTTTCCTTATTCCGGCCGATTCAAAGCAACCGAACCGTATCGTAATTGATTTCCAGTCGAGCCGCCCGCCCTCCGCAAGCACCGTTCAGAACCTCGCGGCCATGGTACCCGCTCATGCGACGGCGAAAACAAAAACGCCACAGCCGCAGCATCGGAAATTATCCGACGATACGGGCAGTATCGAAACTGCGCAGCAGAATTTCGATGAAAAACCGAAATTCGGGAACAAGCAAAAGCCCCTCATCATCATCGATCCCGGCCATGGCGGTCAGGACCCGGGCGCACGCGCGGCGAATGGAAATTATGAAAAGACGATCGTACTCGCCGTCGGCCTTGAGCTGAAAAAACAACTCGAAGACAGCGGCCAGTACCGTGTCCAGATGACCCGCGATACCGATATCTTCATCCCGCTTCAGGACCGGGTTAAATTCGCGCGGCGCAATGGCGGCGACCTGTTCGTTTCGCTGCATGCCGACTCCATGTCGAATTCTTCCGTGTCCGGCGCTTCTGTTTACACGCTCTCCGATACCGCCTCCGACAAGGAAGCCGAGAAGCTCGCCGAGCGTGAGAATAAATCCGATGCCATCGCCGGCGTGAACTTGTCGAATCAAGACAATGATGTAGCCAACATCCTGATCGATCTGGCTTCGCGCGACACGATGAACCAGTCACGCTATCTCGCGAACACCGTCGTCTCTACGATGCCTGATAAAGGCGTTCATATGCTTGAACGTAAACCGCACCGCTCCGCCGGTTTTGCCGTGCTCAAAGCGCTTGATATCCCGTCAATTCTCGTGGAAATGGGCTACCTGACCAATTATGACGAAGCCCAGCGCCTGTCCTCACAGGACTACCGCGCGAAGGTCGCCCAGGGCCTGAAGGCAAGCGTCGATTCATATTTTACGAAGGTCGCAAAGCTTAGCACACCATAGGCTGATTTTATTTGCGATAACCGCACTTATTATTTGCCCTAATAAAAATAAGTTCCCTTTATTATTTCAAGAGAACTCAAAAAATCTTTTGTTTTCAGCCTTGTCGCGATTTGTCACTCGTGTATAAAGATTGTGGTTTTGCTCTCTTCAAAGAGTAATTTCTTATTTTGTATTAACATCTAACCTCTATGAGGACGCTATCATGAAAAAACTTGTCGCTTCTTTGTGCCTGCTCGGTTCTGTTGTTGCTCTTTCTGCATGTGATTCAACAGGCGAAGGCTACGTAGATACACAACCTCCATATGCATCTGAACGCACAGCCGGCGCAACACCAGCTCCAGCTCCAGTTCAATCTGCTGAGCCAGTATTCGAGAAAAAAGTAACTAAATAATAGTTGCTGCTTTTTATAGATTCAAAAGGCTGCCCTGAAAGGGGCGGCCTTTTTTATGGTTTTTTTGCCACAAGGCGAATTTTTTTGTCACACCCTGAATATAACCCCTTGATTTAATGGATTTTAGAAGTTAGCAATTTAAACAGAATTCTTTGTACGTTCGAAGAGAGTCCAGGGAAAACTAATAAAACTTTATATGGAGACAGATATGAAAAAACTTACATTGGCAATTTGCCTGCTCGGTTCAGTTGTAGCGCTTTCAGCATGTGATGCAACAACACACAGCGCAGAGCCAACAACACACGGCTCAAAAGTACTGGAAAAAGGCGTAACTAAATAATTTTTCCGACTTAGAAATTAAAAGACTGCCCTTCGCAAGAAAGGCAGTCTTTTTTTATGCTTAAAATTTTATAAGCGAATTTTTATTGCGCTTAATTATTCCGGTAGAAAGGTTTTTTGACCTCGGATTTTTCGGCAGATACTTCCTTCACCGAAGAAGATTTTTTCTTCTCGACCGGCGCAGGTGCCGCAACCGGAGCCGCGTTCGATTCTTTTTGAATCTCCGGAACATTCGTCAGCTTCGGTGTCGGCTGAACAGGCGGCGCAACTGTGGCGGCGGCTGATGAGCCTGAACCTTGCGCGATCGCGACAGGATAACCGCTGCGCTCTTTCACGACTTTGCGGATGGATGCCCAGTCGAGTTTCTCAACGCCGGGGCCGGCCTTGCGCATGATATACGCCAGATCTTTTTCAGACATTTCGTAATCGGGAACCGCGCCTTCGCGTTCCATCATCGTCGCCTGATCCTGTGTCGGGTGAACTTCGAGATAGAATTTATCGCCGATCCATGCCGCCTTGATTGGCTGGTCGACAACGGTCACTTTCGCGCCGACCGGAACCTGGTCGAACACTTTGCCGATATCTTCAGGGAACATGCGGATACAGCCCGATGAAACGCGGCGGCCGATACCGTATGGTTTGTTGGTGCCGTGAATTGCGACCTGCGGGAATCCGAGATAGAGCGCGTGCGTACCCATCGGGTTGTCAGGGCCGGGACCGACAACGGCGGGCAATGTCGGATCTTCGTTTCTCATACGCGGTGTCGGTGTCCAGGTCGGGCCGGCTTTTTTGCGGACGACCGTCGTCGTGCCGACAGGAGTCAGCAGACCGTCGCGGCCGATACCGATCGGATAAGTCTGCGGGGCCTGGCCCGGTGTCTTGTAGTAATACATGCGCATCTCGGCGAGATTGATTACGACGCTTTCATGCGGCGCGTCAGGCAACAGGTGCATGGTCGGGATGGTGACTTTCGCGCCCGCGCCCGGAATCCATGGATCGAGATGCGGGTTGGCGGCGCGCATTTCGACGAAACCGACATCGTAATCGCGGCCGATATGCACGAGCGTATCTTCATATTTCGCGGTCACGTATTGCAGCTCGCCGATATAATTCTGGGTGAATTTGGCATCGGCGGCGTGTGTGGACTGGCTGACACCAAGTGCTAAGGCGCAGGTCATCATCAAGGCAAATCTGGTGGCAATTCTCATAGCGGTCCTAATTTATCGTATTTAATGGCATGTAACAGGCCATGGATCTTCTAAAACGGGCCAGAACGGGGCGTTCTGGATATCCCGGACTTTCCCTAGAAAGCCCCGGAATGTCAATGGCCTTGCTCTTTATTATAGGCTTTTTTGGAGCGTCTGCACCACTTTTTCCATGAAGGCCTGCGTCGTGAGATATGGCTGGTCTTTGCCGATCAGCAGCGCGAGATCCTTGGTCATGTGCCCGGCCTCAACTGTCGCCACACATGCCTTCTCGAGCTTGTCGGCGAATTCCACGACTTCCGCGGTACCATCGAATTGCCCGCGATATTTCAGCCCCTGCGTCCAGGCAAAAATCGAGGCGATCGGGTTCGTCGATGTCTCGTTGCCCTTCTGATATTCGCGGTAATGGCGCGTCACCGTACCGTGCGCCGCTTCCGCTTCGACGATTTTACCGTCCGGTGTCAGGAGTACGGATGTCATCAGCCCCAGCGATCCAAAACCCTGCGCGACGATATCGGACTGCACGTCACCGTCGTAATTCTTGCAGGCCCAGACCATGCCACCGTTCGATTTGACAGCGAAGGCAACCATGTCATCGATCAGGCGATGCTCGTACCATAATTTGTTTTTTTCGAACTCGGCTTTGAAATCTTCATATACTTTCGCGAAGATCTCGATGAACTTGCCGTCATAGGCTTTGAGGATGGTGTTCTTCGTCGACATGTAGAGCGGGCATTTGCGTGCCAGCGCATAATTGAAGCAGGACCGCGCGAAGCCTTCGATGGATTCATCGACGTTATACATTCCCATCGCCACGCCGGGGCCTTTGAAGTCATATATATCATGCACTTCCGGTGCACCGCCGTCCGGCGTGAAAGTGAGGGTGAGCTTGCCCGGGCCCGGAATTTTAAGATCGGTCGCCTTGTACTGGTCGCCGAACGCATGGCGGCCGATAATAATCGGCGCGGTCCAGCCAGGCACATATTTCGGAATATTCTTGCAGATGATGGGCTCGCGGAAAACCGTGCCGTCGAGAATATTGCGGATCGTGCCGTTCGGCGATTTCCACATTTTCTTGAGGCTGAATTCCTTGACGCGCGCTTCGTCGGGCGTGATCGTCGCGCATTTGACACCGACACGATGTTGCAGAATCGCGTTCGCGGCTTCGATCGTCACTTTGTCTTCCGTCGCATCGCGGTTCTGGATGGACAGGTCAAAATATTTCAGTTCGACATCGAGGTAAGGCGTGATGAAATAGTCCTTGATCCATGCCCAGATGATGCGGGTCATTTCATCGCCGTCAATTTCGACGATCGGGTTTTTAACTTTGATCTTGGACATGCAGCGCTCCTGAAGAAAATTTGAGCGCTAACCTTAGAACCTTCCCAAAAAAAGAAAAGCGCGTTTGCATGTAATTATGGAATTAAAAGCCGCGAAGCTTTCTCTTGTGAGGAGCCTCCCACTCCACTAAAACCAAGTAAGTCCAGTATTTTAGGAGAAAACATGGCTGATTTATTACGTGAAGTCGACGAAGCCGTACGCGCAGACAATATCAAGAAATTTTGGGACGAGAATAAAAACGCGCTGATCATCGCGGTCGCCGCGACAATCCTTGGTACTGCCGCCTTCTCTCTCTGGAGCAATTACACACTACAAAAAAACCGCGCGCAGACCAGCCAGATCCTGACCGCGCTCGACGCGAAAAATCCTGCCGCCGCACTGGTCGCCGCCGGTGCCAAACAAAGCGGCAACGCGAAAGCCATTTCGTTCCTGAACGCCGCCACGCAGGAACTCAAGGCCGGCAATAAACAGAAAGCCCTCGACAATTATATCGAAGCGCAAAAAGCGAAATCGTCCGATAAGGTTTTCAGCGATCTTGCAACCCTGCAAAAAACAAACCTGATGCTCGATCTGAAACCGGACACAAAGGCTGACGACTATCTGAAAGACCTTGCGCCTATCGCGAAGAATAAAAAATCGCCATGGCAAGGCGAAGCGATCTTTATGAGCGCCTTTATCAAGGGCGAGAAAAACAAGGATTTTGCAGGCGCTTCCAGCGATTTGCAGACTTTACAGGCGCGCGACGATATTACTGAATCGATCAAGCAGCGCGCCCAGGCCCTGCAATCGGTTTACGACCTGAAAAAACAGGAGACAAAATAATGAACAGGAAATTTATCCGCCTCGCCGGCACGACACTTCTGACAGGTGCACTTCTCGCAGGTTGCAGCTGGTTTGATTCCGGTGACGACAAAGTGCCCCTGCCCGGCAAGCGCATCTCGGTGCTTGAGCTCCAGAAAAATCTCGAGCCGCAGGATGTCGCGATGAAAGCCATCGGCTTCACCGCGCCTGAGCCATGGAAGAACGAATTCTGGCCGCAGGCCGGCGGTTATCCGAACCACACGATGCAGAATCTCGATCTCAATCCGAACGAGCTGAAAAAACTCTGGTCGGTCGATATCGGTGAAGGCGATCAGGACAAACTGCCTTTGATCGCGCAACCTGTCGTGTTCGACAATCGCGTCTTTACGCTCGATACAGAATCGCGCGTCAGCGCATTCGACCTGAAGACTGGCAAGGAACTCTGGCACCAGACCGTAAAACCTAAAAAAGAAGGCGATGAAGTCATCTCCGGTGGTATCGCCTATTCATCCGGCAAGCTGTTCGTGACCAGTGGCTATAATGAATTGCTGGCGCTCAACCCTGCCGACGGCAAGATCGCCTGGAAAGTCAAACTTTCATCACCTTCACGCGCCGCCCCGTCAATTATCGGCGACCGCATTTTCGTCGTGACATTGGATAACAAGATTTCCGCTTTCAGCGCGAATGACGGATCATCTCTCTGGGATTATCAGGCCTTAAGCGAAGTCTCCGGCATCGTCGGTGCGGCAAGCCCGGCAGCCAATAACGAAATCGTCGTCCCGGCCTTCTCGTCAGGCGAAATCATGGCGCTGCATGTCGAAAACGGCTCCGTCGCATGGTCTGACGATCTCTCCCCGTCGACGCGTGTCGGCGGTCTTGCCGCCCTGCCGGATATTCAGGGCCTGCCAGTCCTTGATAAGGACCTTGTTTTCGCCATCAGTTTTGGCGGCAAAATGGTTGCCCTCGACCAGAAAACCGGCCAGCGCACATGGGAAAAAGAACTCTCTGGCACTGAAACCCCGTGGGTTGTCGGCAATATGGTCTTCGTCATCACGTCAAACAGCGAACTTATCGGCCTCGCGCGCGATACAGGCGTTATCAGCTGGGTTCGCCCGCTGGCCCCTTACGTCAAGGAAGATGCTGAAAGACAAGGACTTTTGTGGAACGGACCGGTACTTGCCGGCGGCCGCCTTATCCTGACCGGACCTGAAGGCAATGTTTTAGAAGTTGATCCGAACACTGGAAATCTGCTACGTCGCATGAAACTTAATTCAACCGTTGCAGTAACCCCGATCGTCGCAAGCGGCGTATTGTTGCTTCTGACCCAGGAAGGGACGCTGATAGCGTACCAATAAGACTATGTTTACTGTTGCCATCGTGGGCAGGCCGAATGTCGGCAAGTCCACCCTTTTCAACCGCCTGACAAAAAAGCAGCTGGCTATTATCGACAATACGCCGGGTGTTACGCGCGACTGGCGTGAAGCCGAAGGCTCGATCCTCGACCGCAAAATCCGTGTGATCGACACGGCGGGGTTGGAAGAAAAATTCGACGATTCCATTCAGGGCCGCATGCGCCGCCAGACAGAAGTCGCGCTCCAGCTCGCCGATGTCGTCCTCTTCATGATCGACGGCCGCGAAGGTGTCACGCTGATGGACGAGCATTTCGGCACATGGCTGCGGACCCAGAAAAAACCCGTCATCCTGCTTGCCAATAAAAGCGATAATGATGAGATCGGCGATACCGCCCGCGTCGACGCTTACCAGCTCGGCTTCGGCGATCCGATCCCGTTTTCCGTCATTCATGCCATCGGTATCGATGAACTTTATGTTGCCCTTACGCCTTACTTCCCTGAAGAAGATAAGGAAGATGAAAAATTCGCCAACCATTCGCTGCACTGGCGCGACGACCAGCTCGATGAACTTGAAGGCGACGAAGAATTCGACCTTGAAAAAGTCATCGAGAAAGAAGACGAAGCCAAACCGATCCGTATCGCGATCGTCGGTCGTCCGAATGCCGGTAAATCCACCCTGATGAACGCGCTTCTGGAGACGGATCGCGTGATCACGGGACCCGAGGCCGGCCTGACCCGTGACGCGATCGCCGCCGACTGGGAATGGGGCGGCCGCAAATTCCGCCTTGTCGACACGGCAGGCCTTCGCAAGAAAGCCCGCGTCAATAACAAGATCGAGGAAATGGCCGTCGCCGACACGATGCGCGCCATTCGCCTGTCACAGATCGTCATCGTTATGATCGACGCGCAGAAGCTTTTCGAGAAGCAGGATCTCCAGATCGCGGCGCATGTGATCGAGGAAGGCCGCAGTCTCGTGATCGGTGTCAATAAATGGGACATGATCGAAGACAAACCGGGCGTGCTTGACGAGCTGAAATACCAGCTCGAGACATCCCTCGCCCAGGTCCGCGATATTCCATTCGTGCCGATGAGCGCGCTGCGTGAAACAGGTCTTGAGAATTTGATGAAAGCTGCCGTCAGCTCTTACGAGATCTGGAACAAGCGCGTCAATACCGGCAAGCTTAATCGCTGGCTTGATAACCGTACCAGCGCCTATCCGCCACCGCTCGTCGGGGGCCGTCCGAACAAAATGAAATACATGGCGCAGATCAATATCCGCCCGCCGACTTTCGCGATCTGGATGTATACGCCGGAAGAACTTCCCGATACCTATAAACGCTACCTGATGAACGGGCTTCGCGAAGATTACGGCCTGCGCGGCGTGCCGATCCGTCTCCTCCTCCGCAAGAGCCGCTCGAAATTCGAGAAGAAATAGTCATCTCATCTTTTCTGTCATCCTGAGCGAATGCGAAGGATCTCATTTGAAAGCAGCGGGATTCTTCGGCTTTGCCTCAGAATGACAGATAAGATGTTGTGTTCTCTGTGGTGAAAATCAATAAATCTAGAATTTGTCGTCGCTTGCACAAAGTTCGAGAAGAAATAATTACTGGCGCTTGATTGCAATCCAGTCGTTGAACGCCTTCAGGAAATCCGCATTTTCCATGAAATACGCCTTGCCGTATTCAGCGTTGTTCCATGATTCCAGATAGGCAATCTGTTCCTGCTGGGTATAAAGCTTTGTAATCGGGAAGCAGATTTTATTGTCGCCCCATTGCGTAACCGGAAATCCGGATTTTGCGAGCGGTGGATCATAACTTGGATCAAGTGCGATCCACTTGCCATCAAGATTTATTTCGACAAAGAAGTGCGTGACAAGATGTTTATAGCTGTAAAGCCGGATCACGTCCGACGGAATCAGGTTTTCATCCCAATATGTTTCCCCAACCCGGCCGCGCACATCATAGCCTAAAATCGCTAGACGCTGTAAAAGCTCGACCCCTTTAAAGAAGCAATTATTGGCGGCAACGCCTACTTGTGTTGATACCGCGTAAGGGCGGGACTGGATCTCAAGAAAAATTCTTTTCGCTTCTATATGATCCATGCCACTAGAACTTATCATCCGGTCTGAAAATCCGACCCTGATCCGTACAGGCTTCCGAAGCGAGATGCACGAAAAGGTCCCCGAGCTCATCGGGCTGGCGAAGATCGCTGCCCTGATAGCCGCCGGGATAGGCGCTCGATAGCATCGCGGTATCGACGGCACCGGGGCGCACGATATTCACGCGCAGATTCGTCTGGGCGTTTTCCGCCGCATAGGTTTTTGCCAAATGAATGACCGCAGCCTTGCTCACGCCATACGATCCGTAATAGGCGTTCGGCACGATGCCGAGGCCCGAGCCGACGAAAATCGCGCGGCCCGCGGGTGATGCCTTCAATAGCGGATCGAGCGTGCGGATCAATTGCACATTGGCGAGAACATTGACCGTATAGGCATCTTTCCAGTCCTTGACCGGCGAATGCGAAATCGGTGTCAGTTTGCCCAGAATACCGGCATTGGCGACAAAGATATCGAGCTTGCCGAATTTATTGTCGATCAATGGTCCTAATGCTTCCAGCTCATCAATCTGCGTCAGGTCGAACGGGATCAATGTCGCCGTGCCGCCAGCCGCCTTGATGCGATCGTCAATTTTCTCAAGATTGCGTTGTCCGCGCGCGAGCAGCACGACATGCGCACCGGCCTTTGCGTAAGCTTCCGCCACCGCCGCACCGATACCGCGCGATGCGCCTGTAATTAAAGCAATCTTGCCTTCTAATATTCTAGAATTCATCAGCTTACTTGAACTTTCCTAAAATTTACCACAGAGGCACAGAGAACACGGAGAAGAATTATTTAAGAAGAACTCTGTGTTCTCTTCTAACTCTGTATCTCTGTGGTGAATCTTTTCTAGTCATCGGCACCGCCGACTTTCGCTTTTTCAAGCGGGTTGTCGAGCGGATCGCCCGAGCAGTTGAACGTGATCTGGTCCTTGAGCGCGACCGCGTAATCGCCGGTGAAACAGGCATCGCAATAGCCAGGATCGTTGGCGACGCGGCCCGGCTTGCCCATCGCGTTGTAAAGACCGTCGATCGAGATATAGGCAAGCGAATCGACACCGATATATTTCGCGATCGATTCAACGTCGTTGCTGTGCGCAAGAAGTTCCGCCGAAGACGGCGTATCAATGCCGTAGAAACAACTGTATTTACTTGGCGGCGATGAAATCCGCATATGGACTTCCGTGGCACCTGCCGCGCGCATCATCTCGACAATCTTGCGGGAAGTCGTACCGCGCACGATTGAATCGTCGACCAGCACGATTTTCTTGCCTTCGACCAGCGAGCGGTTGGCGTTATGCTTGCGTTTGACACCAAGATGGCGGATACGCTGTGTCGGCTCGATAAAGGTACGACCGACGTAATGATTGCGGATAATGCCAAGCTCGAACGGGATCCCGGATTCCTGCGCGTAACCAAGCGCGGCGGGTACGCCCGAGTCAGGCACCGGCACGACGAGGTCGACATCGCAGGGCGCTTCTTTTGCGAGCACCGCGCCGATCTTCTTGCGCATGTCATAGACGGACTTGCCTTCGACATCTGAATCAGGGCGCGCGAAATAGATATATTCGAAAATACAGAAACGCGACGGCACTTTCGCGAACGGGCGCAGCGACTGCAATCCGCCCTTGTCGATGACGACCATTTCGCCCGGTTCGATATCGCGCACGAAATCCGCGCCGATAATATCGAGCGCGCAGGTCTCCGACGCGAGAATATAGGCATCGTTGAGTTTGCCGAGCACCAGCGGGCGGAAACCGTGCGGATCGCGCACGCCGATCAACTGGCCTTGCGAGAAAGCGAGGAGCGAATAGGCACCCTCGATCTGTTTCAGGGCATCGACAAGCCGATCCAGCACCGTCTTGCCCTTGGAAAGCGCGACAAGATGAATGATGACTTCCGTATCGGTCGTCGACTGGAACAGGCTGCCACGCTGAACCAGCTGGTCGCGCAGGATCAGCGCATTGGTCAGGTTGCCGTTATGCGCGACGGCGAAACCGCCGAAAGCGAGGTCGCCATAGAGTGGCTGGACGTTCCTCAGCAGCGTATCACCGGTCGTGGCATAGCGGTTATGGCCGATCGAGGACGCACCTTTTAATTTTGAAATGGTCGCCGGATCGTTGAAGATTTCATCGACAAGGCCCAGTTCGCGGTGCGCGAGGAAATGTTCGCCGTCAAAGGTGACGATACCCGACGCTTCCTGGCCGCGATGCTGGAGCGCGTGCAGCCCGAGCGCGGTGAGCGTCGCCGCGTCTTCATGTTCGAATATACCGAAGACACCACATTCCTCTTTGAATTTATCGTCGCCAAAGTCAAAGGGATTGGTGTGTCCGTTATTCATGGGATGGGGAGCTTTCAGGTTCAGGCGACTGAGCAGATGGCGGGGCAGGCTGCGGCTCGCTCTGGTTTTCGATCAGGTTGTTGAGGTTTTTCCGCTCCTGCGGTGAATAGGCCGGCGCGTCTTCTTTCGATTTTTCTTCCTCTATTTTCTTGGCGACACCGCCTTTGAGGATATCGATCTGTTTCATGCTGTCTTCGGCCAAACCGCTGGCTTTGTCATGCAGTTCTTCGCCGAGTTTTTCGGCGGCTTTATCTTTCGCCTTATCGGCACCGTCATCGGGCATAAAGCCTTTCAGCCAGTCCGCGACGAATTCCAGATAGACGACTGATTTGGATTTACCCAGGACTTCCTTCTTGTATTCGTCCGGTATCGCGCCGCCGACGAACGCATAGACAAGACCGAGCAGCAGCACCGCGCGGGCAATCCCGAAAACAACGCCGAGCGCGCGGTCCACAGGCCCAAGCCCGATGGCTTTGATGGTGGCGGAGGTGAAATAGCTGATCAGTTGCAGGACCAGAAAAACGGCGAGGAAAATCCCGGCATAGGCGCAGATTTCAGCAACGATATTATAAGGGATGATATTGAAAAGTTTTTCGACCGGCTTGCCGTCCTCGACCCCGAACCATTTCTCGAATAAAGGCGCGACTTTTCCGCCGAAGAAGAATGCTGCAAGGCCGCCGCCGATAAAGCCGAAAATCGTCAGGATCTCGCGCACGAAGCCGCGAAAAAACGACACGCCCGCAGAGACGAGAACAATCAGGATTACCGCAAGATCAATAATAGAAGAAATGCTCATGAATAGGATAATTCATAGGCAAGATCGGTGCTGTTTGCAAGTCTCGGGCTTCCGGCAGTCCGCCCTTTTCAGCCCGCTTTTTTATGGAGCGGAACGACCCCGCCTTCGCGCATGATCCGGACGAGGTCGTCGAGATCGCCTATTTCATGGAGTTCCATGCCATCAGGCTTGGAAACGCGCTTGTCTTTCGAATGGCGTTCGGCGCAGCAGGCTTCTGTAAACCCGAGTTTCGCCGCTTCTTTCATGCGCAGGTCCTGCTGGGACACCGGGCGCACCTCACCCGACAATCCGACTTCACCGAAAAAGACGGTCTGCGACGGCACGGGAGAATTCTGCAGCGAGCTGATCAGCGCCGCCGCCACAGCCAGATCGGCGGCCGGTTCCGTAATTCGTATGCCGCCCGCCATATTGAGATAAATTTCAGAGCCCGAGAAGACGAGGCCGCATCTTGCCTCGAGAACCGCGATCACCATGGCGAGACGGTTCGAATCCCATCCCACCACCGCGCGGCGCGGCGTGCCGTAGGGCGCAGGCGCGACCAGCGCCTGAACTTCGACCAGGATCGGGCGCGTGCCTTCAAGCCCCGCGAAGACCGCGCTGCCCGTGACATTCTGCTGGCGCTGCGACAGGAAAAGCGCCGACGGGTTGGTGACTTCCGACAATCCCTTGTCGTTCATTTCGAACACGCCGATCTCATCGGTCGGGCCGAAACGATTTTTCACCGTGCGCAAAATCCTGAAATGATGGCCGCGATCGCCTTCGAAATAGAGAACGGTATCAACCATATGTTCGAGCACGCGCGGGCCCGCGATCTGGCCGTCCTTGGTGACGTGACCAACAAAGAAGATGGAAGTGCCGGTTTTCTTGGCAATCCTGATCAGTTCCTGCGCGGCGGTGCGCACTTGTGAGACAGTGCCCGGCGCGCTTTCGACCGTATCGAGATACATGGTCTGGATGGAATCGATGATTAAAACGTCACAGCGTTTATCTTCCAGAGTCGCCGCGATCTCGCGGACATTGGTCGCGCTGGCAAGTGCGACGGGCGCGTTGGATAATCCGAGACGTTGCGCACGCAAACGCACCTGGTCGACCGCCTCTTCTCCCGAAATATAAACGCAGGACAAGCCCTTCGTCGCGAGCGCGCAGACAGCCTGTAATAATAAAGTCGATTTGCCGATGCCCGGATCGCCGCCGATCAGAACGGCGGAGCCCGGCACGATACCCCCACCCGTCACGCGATCGAACTCTGCGAGACCCGTGAGCGAGCGTTTGACTTTTTTCTCGTCCCGGACCTGCAAATCGGCAAGCTCCAGCACGCGTGATTTCTTGGTGGACCCTAAACTTTTTGGCGGCCCGGCTTCGACGGTTTCAGCCGTGATCGTGTTCCATTCATTGCAGGCTTCGCATTTCCCGGCCCATTGCGCGGTAACGCTTCCACAACTTTGACAGACATAGGAGGTTTTTGACTTCGCCATGTCAGGAGTATGCCCGATTCAGCCACCCCTGACAAGAACATTTAGAGAACAAATACTATTTAAACCGCCGGAGCCAACTGGGCTGCCGGTAAAGGCTTATGAGCGCGGTCCTGCTGCGCGATTTCATTCAGGATCGTCATCAGATCGCCGTAATTATTTACGACAAGCGAGAATTTCTGCGGATCGCGACTGTAACTTGTATGCGACAGGCCTTCCGGGAAACCTTCGAAGAAACCATCTGTCGTCTGCGTATTGAACATCGAGCTGAAACCGCGTCTGTCCTCGATCGGGAATTTCGCATCCACCGAAACGCAGATATCATGGAAATTGTTACGGAACGTCACCAGCGTATAGTTGCGCGGGAATTCAAATTGCGTGACGGGAAGATCGATGCCCTTCGATCTATGCGATCCGACGACCGCGATATCCACACCATCAAGAAGCGTCGACATCGCCTCTATCTTTTTAATCTGGTCGTCTGCAGGATTCTTGAAATACATTCTTTTAGGCGTGTTGTAATCCGCAAGATATTCCTGCCATGACTGGCCTTTTCTACCCGGCAGCGGCGCAGCAGCCTTAGAGAAACAATTGGCCAGCGCAGCATTAGCTTCGATCAGCGTACCATTACTCTCGGCGATAATTTCCAGGCTGTAAGGAAACACATTTCCCGATTCTTCCGATGTCCGCAGGGAAATATTGCGCAACGCATGTTTATCGACTGCATCCTGAATAATTTTCTCATAAGCATCGCGCACTTCCGCCGTCTCGAAAGTATAGACTTCACTTAACTGAACTTCCGTTGTCCCTGTGTTTGGATTGGAAAATTCACAGCCCGCGCGGTCAAATCTGGAGCCGCCGATATGTCTGAGGATTTTAAGATCCGCATCGTTTCTTACTTCGTTGCATTGCTGGACAAATTTTACGTTCATAAAAATCCCACTCAATTAAAATATTATAAGGCAAAGGGACGTTAGACTACCCTCGCGTTTTATGGCAAGAATTTTCGCAAACCCCTGTTTTCAATGAAAAAATCAGATGCCCTGAACGGACACGCCGGGATACATGGCAAATACCTGCTCGCGGTCGTTGAACGTCACGCGCTCAAGCACGATCTCGAGATGCGGATAATGCTGGCGCAAGTAAGCGACACCGTCGCTCGCCTGCTCCATATCGATCTTCACCATCTCGCAAAGCGGGGCGAGACGTTGCAATCTTTCATGCCCGTCCTTGAAACTGTGATCGTCGATAATAAGGACAAATCCATCTTGCTTATTATGCAGCGATGAAATCTTGCGCAGCGCTGCGGCTTGATCCGGTGTCGGCACATGCGGCTCGACAATTTCAAACATCACGTCCTTGTGCGTCAGTCCGCATTCCTGCATGACCGCATCGATCAACGACATGAATTTATCTTCAATCAGGGATGTCAGGTGCACATTGACCGCGACCGGCAGACGCTTTTTCCCGGCGGCTTCTAGAATCGCCAACGGCACGAGATAACGGTCGACCTCTAACTGCCAGGCCGGGTCCATATTGCGCAGCGTGTCGAAATACAGGTCGTTGGCGAGCGGCGTTCCGTCGAAATTCTTGAGAACGGCCAGCGCTTCATAAGGGCATGTCTTGCCGGTATCGGACCGATACTGCTGAAATTTGAAACCCGGTTTATGAGGGTTCTCCCAAATCTCCATCCGAAGCCTGTCTCCCTTAAATAACTGCGAAATGCCCTGTACCATTCTAATCCCTGTTGATTTCACTAAATAGTATTCGGAACGGAACTGTCAAAGAAAACAACGCAAAGAAAATAAAAAAATTTTAGAGCATTTCTTTTTGCAGGGCCCACTTGATCTGGGTGGTTTCGGATTTAACGCAGACTGACACGACAAGCTGGCGGGTTTTGACGGGTTTTGAGCCGCTGCCGAGATAGATACTGTTTTCAAGGCTGAGCTTACCGCCGACGCAGGTGAATTTCCACCCGGCACCGGACGGCAGGCGCAGGATAACCTCCTCGCCCTCGGTGATGACGGTGGCCAGCACGCGCGGATGGAGATGGAA
>JBEHYB010000007.1:0-42353 GCA_048498395.1 Pseudomonadota bacterium | reverse complement strand
CGAGCAGGCGAGCGTCCTCACCCATTTTCATGCCGGGCCCGAACTGGTACTCGCCCGCCTGCAAAGTTTTATAGGTACCGGTCAGGCGCGAGAAGACGATAAAGATCCACTGGTTCGAGACGACCTGCTCGGATTGCAATTGCGCCGCCATATCCATGACACCCGTGCCCTTCGGGATCAGGACGATCTTTTCCGCCGGCAACGGACCCGGGCTCATAAATTCATGCGTGGAATAAAAGGCTGCCGCAGAAACCGCGAGCGAACCCATGACAAAAACCGACAGAAGGAATTTTTTCATGGGAGACAGGATACACGAATGCAGTTTCCCGCTCAATCGTCATCCCGGCGCAGGCCGGGATCCAGTAAGGCAGTGAGGTGAGATCCCTCGGCTTCGCTCGGGATGACGATATAGGCGGCCCTTCTCTGCTTACTCTGCGCCCTCTGCGGTTTACCCTTTTAGAACGCAAAAAACGCGAAGCCCTATTTAAAAAGCTTCGCGTTTCTTCTTTATAACTTCGCGTTCTTCGCGGTGAAATTTAGTCGACCGCGCGCATCACAAGGGATGCATTCGTCCCGCCGAAGCCGAAAGAGTTCGACAGCACGGTACGGATTTTCTTCTCTTTCGCGACTTTCGGCACGAGATCGATGCCCTGACAGGCTTCAGAAACATTTTCCAAATTCAATGTCGGCGGCATGATGCCTGTTTGCATTGCCTTGATCGAATAGATCGCTTCAACCGCGCCGGCCGCGCCGAGCAGGTGGCCGATCGCTGATTTCGTCGAGGACATTGAAACCTTGTCGAGAGATGACGCGAACAGGCGTTTGACCGAGCCGCATTCAATACCGTCGCCGAGCGGCGTGGAGGTGCCGTGCGCGTTGATGTAATCGACTTCGGACGGATCGATCTTCGCGTTGCGCAACGCGGCTTTCACGGCGTTGAAGCTGCCGCGGCCGTCTTCTGCCGGGGCGGTCATATGGAATGCATCGCCCGAGAGGCCGTAGCCGATAATTTCACCGTAGATTTTCGCGCCGCGTTTCTTCGCGTGTTCGTATTCTTCCAGAACCAGAACGCCCGCGCCTTCGCCGATAACGAAACCATCGCGGCCTTCATCGAACGGACGCGAAGCAGCCGTCGGGTTGTCATTATATGAAGTGGACAAAGCGCGCGCGGCGGCAAAACAGGCAACGCCGAGGCGGTTGGCGGCGGCTTCCGCGCCACCGGCGATCATGACATCTGCGTCACCAAAAGCGATCAGGCGGGCAGCGTCACCAATAGCATGCGTGCCGGTCGCGCAGGCCGTGACAACCGCATGGTTCGGGCCCTGGTATCCGTATTTGATCGAGAGGTGACCTGAAATCAGGTTGATCAGCATCGCAGGCACCGAGAACGGCGACAGGCGGCGCGGTCCTTTTTCTTTCAATGTGATGGAAGTGTCATAGACACTTTGCAATCCGCCGATGCCGGAGCCGATCATCACGCCCGTGCGCTCAAAATCTTCCGTCGAGGTCGGGTTCCAGCCGCTGTCTAGAATCGCTTCATCCGCCGCACCGATACCGTAGAGAATAAACGGATCGACCTTTTTATGGTCTTTGGGCGGCATGGCCAGATCCGGGTTGAACCCGTCGGCAACGCCTTCCGCGAGAAGCGGCACAAGGCCCGCGATCTGGGATGTGATATCGGAAACATCGAAACGTGTGATTTTCTGAATGCCGCTTTGCCCGGCAGTTAAGCGTCCCCAGTTTTTGTCCACGCCAGCACCCAGCGGCGAAACCATACCCATACCGGTTACAACAACACGTCTCATTATCTTATTTTCCAGTTTAAATCGTTAAATAAAAAATGGGCTGCCTCGTGAAAGCGCAGCCCAGTTTTTTTGAATTCAGTTTAAATCAAGCTGCGGAGTTGGCAGTGATGAAGCTAACGGCATCGCCAACGGTCTGAATTTTTTCAGCAGCATCGTCAGGAATTTCAACGTTAAATTCTTCTTCAAAAGCCATTACCAGCTCGACAGTATCGAGAGAGTCAGCGCCCAGATCATCGATGAAGCTTGCACCTTCGGTGACTTTGCCTTCTTCAACGCCGAGATGCTCGACAACAATTTTTTTCACGCGCTCAGCAATATCGCTCATATGTTAGTTCCTGTACTTTTCGTTAGGTTAATTTTCGCCCATAATTTTCAATAAGCGTCTGGACCTTACCGACACCAAAAGCTCATGGCAAGAGGATTTATTCACTCACCAACAGGCTTATGTAATTCGTCAAGATTACGGGTTAATTTTGACCCGGCTCTGAATATCCTGATTGCCGAATGTCGCGTTCATGCGCCCGTTCGTAATATTAACTTTTTGGCCGTTCTGATAATAGGTGCCGTCAGGCAGCGGCTCGAACTTGCCATCCTTCAGGACAAACGCGCTCTGCGGATAATAGCCGGCATTGCCGTTATATATCTGAACCTGATTGTTACGGTCGTCCGCGAAGCGGTCATTATTGATCACCGTCGCGCCGTTGGTGACGATCACATCGGCGCGGACTTCAGATATCGCAATGCAGGATAAAAGCATCAAAGCAACAAGTGGCAGAATGCGCATAACATCTCCTTTGGCTTCAAAGTGAACCGATATGCTCTAAGATATCCTTCCAGGTGGAAAAAACAACGTCCGCGCCCGCTTCTTTTAATTTCTCGACGCTTTGAAACTCGGTGTGGCCGACCCCGTTAAAGCCGATCGTATACATGCCGCCCGCCTTGCCGGCGCGCACGCCGCTCAAACTGTCCTCAATCACGATGGTTCGCGCGGGCACGGTTTGCATATGTTCGCAGGCCATCAGGAACATATCCGGCGCGGGCTTCGGACACTCGACGCTTTCGACGGTGAAGATATTCTCGTCGGGAAAATATTTTTTGAGGTCGAGAAGCGCGAGAGAGCTCACCACGTTGGCGCGCTGACCGTTCGATGCGATGCAGGTTTTAAAACTGCGCTGCAATTCTTCGATGGCCGCATCGACACCCGCGATCGTCTTGAGATGTTCGCCCTGAAATTGCGGCACGTTCTCGACGAAACGCTGCGCCATGTCGTCCGGCAGTTTTATATTATTCTCCACCTCGACCATACGCACGATGTCGTCATTCGCCTTGCCGAGCCAGTATTTGTCCGCATGCTCAAGCGTATATTGATGAAGCCCGTGTTTTTCGAACAGGTCGAGCAACGCAAGATTATAGACACGCTCGCTGTTGAGCAAAGTCCCGTCGCAGTCGAAGATGATTGAGTCGTATTTCATTTTTAAACAATCTCCCCCTTCCCTGCATTCTCCCTCCCATAGGGAGGGATTAATGGAGGTGTTTGGATGTTGGTTTTATATGTCCCCGATATTGGAACCCCTCACCCAACCCTCTCCCTATGGGAGAGGGCTATAAAGATTAAATCATCACCATCCCGCCATTGACGTGGATTGTGGTGCCTGTGACATAACCCGCTTCGTCCGATGCGAGGAAAGCGACAGCTGACGCGATATCATCTGCCGTGCCCATTTTACCCATCGGGATTTTCGCAGAGATCGTCGCTTTTTGATCGTCGGTCAAAACTTCGGTCATCGCTGTCGCGATGAAACCCGGCGCGACGCAATTGACTGTAATATTACGGCTTGCGATTTCCTGTGCCATTGCCTTCGACCAGCCGATCATGCCGGCTTTGGAGGCGACATAGTTCGCCTGACCCGGATTGCCCATCACGCCGACGACAGATGCGATATTGATGATACGGCCGTGACGGCGTTTCATCATGCCGCGCTGAACGGCTTTCGCCAGCTTGAATGTCGCGGTCATATTGACAGCAATCACTTCATTCCATTCCTCGTCTTTCATGCGCATGGAAAGATTGTCGCGTGTCAGGCCTGCGTTGTTCACAAGAATATCGATCTGGCCCAGCGCAGCTTCGGCATCCGCGACCAGTTTGTCCGTCGCGCCTTCCGCCGCGAGATCCGCCGGCAGGATATGAACGCGATCACCCAATTCAGCAGCCAGCTCTTTCAGCTTGCCTTCATTACGGCCTGAAATCCCCACGCTCGCGCCCTGCGCGTGCAATGCTTTCGCAATCGACGCGCCAATGCCGCCTGTAGCGCCTGTGACGACTGCCTTTTTACCTGTTAAATCGAACATATTACTTTCCTTCTTTTTTCACCACAGCGACCACAACGATCACAGCGGTATTGTATTAAATCTGTCATCCTGAGCGCAGCGAAGGATCCTGTTGAAGCTGCGATAAGATTCTTCGCTGTGCTCAGAATGACAAGCCTTGCCTAACGCGCTGTGCACGCTGTGGTAAAAAACCTACCCCTGCAACTTCTTGATCAGCGCTTCTACTTGTTCCGGCGTGCCGATGCTTTCGCACGCGACATCTTTTTCAATGCGCTTGATCAGGCCCGAGAGAACCTTGCCGGCACCCAGCTCGATCATCTCTGACACGCCCTGCTCTTTCATATAAGAGACGGATTCTCTCCAGCGCACCATACCGGTGATCTGGTCGACGAGCAGGCGGCGGATTTCGTGCGGCTCCTTGACGGCTTTCGCGGTGACGTTTGAAATGACCGGCACGATCGGCGGGCGAATATTTGTATCGGCCAGCGCATAAGACATTTGCTGGGCTGCAGGTGCCATCAATGCACAGTGAAACGGCGCGCTGACCGGCAGCGGGACCGCTTTCTTCGCGCCCTTCTCCGGTGCGAGATTGATAGCGAGCGCAACAGCGCCGGCATGACCGCTGATGACGACCTGGCCGTCGGAGTTATCATTCGCGCAATCGCAGATCTGTTTGGCACCGGCTTGCGCAGATGCGTCTTTCGCAATTCCCTGCACACCGGCGAGATCGAGACCGAGAATGGCGGCCATCGCGCCGACACCGACCGGCACAGCTTTTTGCATCGCCTGCCCGCGCAGCTTTAAAAGCTTGGCGGTAATCGGCAGATCGAGCGAACCGACGGCGGTCAGCGCCGAGTATTCACCGAGGCTGTGACCGGCGGCGAAGTTGATCGCATTGCCTAACTGGATTTTTCCCTGACGCGTGATCACGTTCATGATCGCCATCGACACCGCCATCAAGGCAGGCTGGGTATTTTCGGTGAGATTGAGATCGGCTTCCGATCCTTCAGTCATCAATTTGAACAGTTTCTGATTTAAGGCATCGTCGACTTCTTCGAACGTCTCGCGGGCATCCTTGAATGCCTCGGCCAGGTCCTTGCCCATGCCTATAAACTGGGACCCCTGCCCCGGAAATACGAACGCCCTCATCTGATTCTCTCCTGATTCGTGTAACTCGGGCGAATTCAAAGGATTTGGGCCCTAGAGTCAAGCGACCTCTATTTCAGAAAAGTCCCCTTTGCTTCAATGACTTCCCGCGTCACGGGATAATTTAAGCTGTTGCTAATTTGCAACACAGGATTTTGTATGGTATATAATTAGTTAACTTAATAGAAAATTTATAAAATTTTTGTACGCGGAACCAGTATTCCGAGTAACAAAATTACTTTGTGACTAATCACAAAGCAGACAGGGCTAGTGTCACGTTGCGTACCCACCACCAGAGCGTAAAGGAAAAAAATGAGTTTTAACGTCATAACACTCACCATACCGGAGGTCCCAATGAGCTGCTCAGTTATTCACAACAGTATCCGTTCCGAACTCGAACAAACCAGCACCGTTTATTCAATGGTCGTCGATTCCACAGGCGCACCCAATATGGACTGGGCCGGCTATGCCTGCCATGTCGCCCTGAACCGTTTTCAGCAAGTTCTCGATAACCCCGATTTAAGCTCGGACCGCCTTGAAAGCCTGATGCGCAAGGTCGCCCGCAAATATGCCGTCGATGACACCGACCAGAAATGGAGCAACGTCATGGCCCGCTATATCAGCCGGCATGCCAACGCGAACGATTAATACCACCCCTTAACACCGTCGTCCTTAATCTGGCCCCTTTTCCTTCGAAGGGGCCATTTTTTATCGATTTTTGGCTCTTATTTGCTTGCAAGGCGGTACTGAGCGGGTCTATATACCCCCTACCTTGCTGGCTTTGGGCAAAAGCCAGCTACGTTTTGCGGGATGGTCCCGGGAAACAAACCATAAGGAGACAACATGCCAATATACGAAACCGTGCTGATCGCGCGGCAGGATCTCAATCCGCAACAGGTAGAGAAACTGACCACCGACTTCACCGACATTCTCAAAAAACAAGGCGGAAAAGTTCTGAAGACCGAACAATGGGGCCTTCGCACTTTCGCTTACAAAATCAACAAAGCCAAAAAAGGCCACTACACCCTGATCGAGTCAGACGCCCCTCCGGCAGCTGTTCTTGAAATGGAACGTAACATGCGCCTCAATGAAGACGTTGTCCGTCACCTGACGACACGCCTGGAAGCCCCGACAAAAGGTCCTTCCGTTATCATTGACAAAAACAACGACAACGCAGACCGCATCTCGGGTCTGGATTCAGTAGAGGAAGCAGCATAATGGCCGACGCTCCACAACAAAGAAAGACGTTCTTCAAACGTCGTAAATCCTGCCCGTTCACCGGCACAAACGCTCCTGCGATCGACTGGAAAGATGTCCGCATGCTCGGCAAATTCATTTCCGAGCGCGGCAAGATCGTTCCATCCCGTATCACCGCCGTTTCCCAAAAGAAACAACGTGAACTGGCGAAAGCAATCAAGAACGCACGCTTTATGGCGCTTCTTCCATACGTTCGCACTGAAACCGAATTCAAGCCGCGTCCTCCACGCGACGGCGGCCGTGAAGGCGGTTACAACCGTGACGGTGGAAACCGTGACGGCGGCCGTCCTGACTACAACCGCGATTCCGCAGAAAGATCATAATCATGCCGACAGAAATTATCCTTCTCGAGCGCGTTGAAAATCTCGGAGCCATGGGCGACGTTGTAAAAGTAAAAGCGGGTTACGCACGTAACTTCCTTTTGCCGCACAAAAAAGCTCTTCGCGCGACGAAAGAAAACGTAGCTTATTTTGCAACTCAGAAAAAAGCTCTTGAGGCCACAAACCTTAAGAAAAAAGAAGAAGCAGAAAAACTTTCAGCAAAAATCAACGGCCTCAAAGTCGTTGTTATCCGTCAGGCAGCGGAAGCCGGTCAATTGTTCGGCTCTGTTACAACACGCGATATCGCTGAAGCCGTTTCCGCTAAAGGCTATGAGATCAACCGCACCCAGGTTCAGCTGAACCAGGCGTTCAAACTGATCGGTCTTTTCCCTGTCTCTATCGCTCTTCACCCGGAAGTAAAAGTTCAGGTCACACTGAACATCGCACGCTCCGAAGAAGAAGCGAAAACACAGGAGAAAACAGGTAAAGCCCTGATCGCTGAAAACGCGCGTTCAGAAGCAGCCGCCAAAGCCGAAGCAGCGAAAGCGAGTGCTGAAGCCAAAGCAAACGCAGAAGCGACATTTGAAGCTCCCGCAGCTGAAGCCGAACAGGAAACAGCCGCTTAATCTTCATTGATATAAATTTTAAAAGCCGCCTCTGGAAACAGAAGCGGCTTTTTTAATGGCGTAAATTTTCGGATTGTTACTCGAACAGCGCTTTCAGCTTTCTGATTGCCTCACGGTCGCTTTTGGCCTGCTCTTCAGCTTCGCGGTCCTGTCTCTCACGCTCATCCTGAATGTTTTTTATCTCGGCAGACTTCCTCTCCATATAGCTATAGCTGTCTTCCTGCGGCGGGAACAAAGGCGCGCGGTCCACTTCCCGCTCTTCCCGCTCTTCCCGCACCGGTGACGGATTGCTGAAAGACGAAGGACTTCTGTCGATCCGCTCTTCGTGAATAATGCGGGTATGATCCCTGGAAGGCTGCATCTGCTGATGCAATATGTCGGCGATGCTATTCTCCGCCCTTGCTGGCGAATTGATCAAAGTGAACGCAGTTATGCTCAGGATTAAATATTTTGTCATTGCTTCCCCCGTTAACAAAATTATGACTTAAGCCTAATCAAATAATTTGCCTATTGGCAACCCCAGATCCCCGCTTTCGCGGGGAAAGCAGTAAAGGAATTCTTTCCCCGCGAAGGCGGGGCTCTCCTGTATCAACGCATAGTTTTTAATAATCCAATCGCCAAAACCCTCCCCGTTATCCACAGGGCCCAAAAATTGTTTCCTAGCGGTGACTCAAGGGCTTTGCTAGAGTCGATCCATGGCAATCATTACAGACATTCGAACCGCGGCAACGCCCGCGAAGACAGACTCGTTACCAGAGGGCGGACTCTACCGCCAGCTTCCGCAGAACCTTGAGGCCGAACAGGGATTGCTCGGCGCGATCCTCGTCGACAATCGCGCGCTTGAACGCGTCGATTTTCTAAAGCCCGAGCATTTTTACGCGCCGGCGCACCAGCGTATTTTCAAAGCCATCCAGATTCTGACCGAACGCGGACAGATCGCGTCACCCGTCACGCTCAAAGCCTATTTCGAAAAAGATGAAGATCTCGAACAGGCGGGCGGCACGGTCTATCTCGCCGACCTCGCCGGCAGCGTGATCTCGGTGGTCAATACGCTCGACTACGGCAATACGATTTACGACCTGCACCTGCGCCGCGAGCTTATCACCTACGGCAATGAAGTCGTCAACGAATCCTTCAGCCACGATCTCGACCGCAACGCGATGGATACGATCACGGATGCCGAGAGCAAGCTTTACAAACTCGCCGAAACCGGCGAGATCAAACAGGGCTTCGTCACGCTGCGCGATTCCATCCTCGCCTCGATCGAGAATGCCGAGAAAGCCTTTAATACCAAGGGCCAGGTAACCGGCGTGACGACGGGTCTCAAGGACCTCAACGATAAACTCGGCGGTCTGCATCCATCCGATCTTCTGATCCTTGCCGGTCGTCCGTCGATGGGCAAGACCGCGCTCGCAACCAACATCGCCTTCAACGCCGCGAAAGCCTTTGCGGATTCCGGCGGCAAGGAAGGCGCGATCGTCGCGTTCTTCTCGCTTGAGATGAGCCACGATCAGTTGACCACCCGTATTCTCGCCGACCAGGCCAGCATCTCGAGCGACTCACTTCGTAAAGGAAATATTTCCGAAGTTCAGTTCCGCGATTTCGCACAGGCCGCGCACAGCCTCTCAAGCGTGCCGCTTTATATCGACGATACGCCGTCGCTGACGATCGGGGCTGTGCGTGCGCGCTCACGCCGCCTGAAACGCAAGAACGGCCTCGGGCTGATTGTCGTCGATTACTTGCAGCTTCTGCGCGGGAGCGGCTCACGCCAGTCCGAACAGAACCGCGTGTTGGAAGTCTCTGAAATTACGCGCGGCCTCAAAGCGCTCGCGAAAGAACTGCAGGTGCCGGTTCTGGCCCTGTCCCAGTTGTCGCGGAGTGTTGAAACCCGCGAAGATAAACGCCCCATGCTCTCTGACTTGCGTGAATCGGGATCTATCGAACAGGACTCGGATGTCGTCATGTTCGTCTATCGCGAAGAATATTATCTCTCCCGTGAAGAGCCCGCCCAGCGCGCCAACGAAGCCGCCGATAAATTCAACGAACGCTATGCGCACTGGTCGCAGCGTCTGCAGGAAACGGCGAATATCGCCGAAGCCGTCGTCGCCAAGCAGCGTCACGGCCCTATCGGTATCGTGAAGATGCAGTTCGACCCGAACTTCACCCGCTTCTCGGATCTGGAAACAAGATACGGGTAAGTTGTAATTTCTCCGTCTCCAGATCCCCGCTTTCGCGGGGAAAGCACCATGCACTATCAATTGCTATCCCCGCGAAAGCGGGGATCTTTCTTTTTTGAACTTCGGTGAAAGAAACCCTTTTCAGTCATGTCGACCGAAGCGGAGACATCTCACCTTAAAGATGAGATCCCTCGGCTTCGCTCGGGATGGCGAAAGGAGCGAGACGCGCTGTGATCGCAGTGAGCGCTGTGGTGAAAACTCCTTGACATATTAGGAATAATATCCTATTATCTCTAAAAAAGGATCGAATGGCCCGTCACACTACCTGCCCAAAACCCACGCCACAGCTTAAAGCCCTTATCGATCTCGTTAATGACAACGCCCGGTCCATCCGTGCACGCCGGACACCCCCAATCCAGCTCCTCGAACGTCAGGCCATCCTGCTCGACCGCCTGTTCCGCTCATTGCTCGCCAGCCGAAACCCTGCCGCCTTCAAAATGGCCCTTAAGGCACAGCGACTGTCTCTGCGCATGGCCGTTGCCGCGAAAAAAATAAAATTAGCCGCAAAAATCGACGAACAAACTAGTAAGGAATACGCAAATGCGCCAATGGACCGAAGAACAACGCAAAGCCCAGTCGGAAAAGATGAAACAACTCAAACCCTGGCTGAATTCGACCGGCCCGAAAACGGAAGAGGGCAAGAAAACCGTCGCCGCGAATGCACTCAGACATGGCATGCGCTCCGCCGGTGCCAGAGAACTGCGGCAGGCTTTACGGGAACAGACCGAAATTTTGAAAGGGCTGTAAAGCCCTCTCCCACAGGGAGAGGGTTGGGTGAGGGGTTTCGATATCCGGGAACTTTATAACCACCATCCAATCCCCTCCCTTAGTCCCTCCCCATGGGAGGGAGACTGTTTGGACTTCCACCCGCATACCGGATTGGCTAAGGTACCCCCCATGAATTTTACCGCCTCATCCGTCCTGACAATCGACCTCGGCGCGATTGCAAAAAACTATGCAAAAATACGTTCACTCGTATTGCCGCCCTGTGAAGTATCGGCGGTTATCAAGGCGGATGCCTATGGTCTCGGGCTCGAAGATGTGGCGAAGACGCTCGACAAGGCAGGCGCGCAAACTTTCTTCGTCGCGACGATCGACGAAGCTGTCGAGCTTCGTAAATTCACAAGCAAAAAGATCGCGACGCTGAACGGATATTTTCGCGGCGCGGAGAAAGAATATCTCGACTTCAACATCACACCGGTTTTGTGCTCGATGGATGAAATCGAAAGATGGAGCTTCAACAGACCGTGCTTCTGGCAGGTTGATACCGGCATGAACCGTCTGGGCTTGAGATACGAAGAATTCGAAAACGCGTTTGAAAAATCTGCCATTCAGCCCGCCATGGTCTTGAGCCATCTCGCCTGCGCGGAAGAAACCAATAATCCCAAAAACGCGGAGCAGCTGGAAAAATTCTCAGCCATCGTCAGTGAACATCCGCTGATTAAATTCTCGCTTGCCAATTCATCGGGCACCTATCTGGGGGCTGAATATCATTTTGATCTCGTGCGGCCCGGCATGGCGCTTTACGGATTGAACCCGACTCCCGAAACAGAAAATCCTATGACACCGGTCGTCGGGCTTGAAACGCGCGTGTTGCAAATCCATACGGCGAAAGCCGGCGAGACCGCGGGTTACGGTGCGACGACGAAATTCTATTCCGACGCGACGCTGGCAACGGTCAGTCTCGGCTATGCCGACGGGTTTTTCCGCACGGGCGGCAATAAGGCCAGCCTTTACTGGAAAGGCTACCCTTGCGCGGTCATCGGCCGTGTTTCCATGGACCTGGTGATTGTAGACCTCTCCGATCTGCCGATTTCGGTTCTGCCGCCCTATGCGGGGGATTTTATGGAAGTTATCGGGGCGAGCCAGTCTGCTGACGCGCTGGCGCGGGATCTCGGCACGATCGGCTATGAGGTGCTGACATCCCTCGGCAAGCGCAGTCACCGCATTTACAAAGCTGCCCAAGACAGGTAAAAACTAGAGCCATGAGCCATAAAAGCCCGATCAGCCAGTCACCCGTTTCCCATTTTCTAAATGTCTGCACCGCTATCGGGGCCAGCCTTTTGAACCTGTTGCAATCTATCGGCTCGATCGCCGCTTTCGCCGGACAGACGATCTCGAACATATTCATGCCGCCGCTATTCGGCCGCAACATTCTGCGCCAGTTTATGGATATCGGTTATTACTCGTTGCCTGTCGTCGGCATGACCGCGCTTTTTACCGGCATGGTCTTGGCACTCCAAAGCTATACCGGCTTCACACGTTTTAACGCCGAGAGCGCCATCGCCTCCGTCGTCGTTTTGTCCGTCACCCGCGAACTCGCCCCCGTTCTTGCGGGCCTTATGGTCGCGGGCCGCGTCGGTGCCTCGATCGCCGCCGAGATCGGCACGATGCGCGTCACCGAACAGATCGACGCGCTTTCAACGCTTTCCGTCAATCCATTTAAATATCTGGTGGTGCCGCGCGTGATCGCCGGGACATTGATGCTGCCTCTTCTCGTCGCGATCGGCGATATCATCGGCGTTTATGGCGGCTATATCGTGAGCGTTCACGTTCTCGATTTCAGCCCGGGCGGTTATCTCAAACAGACATGGGACGTGCTTGAACCGATCGATGTGATCTCGGGCCTCGTCAAGGCTTCCGTGTTCGGCTTCCTCGTCACATTGATGGGCTGCTATCACGGTTATAACTCTGACCGCGGCGCGCAAGGTGTTGGCTCCGCCACCACCAACGCAGTCGTTGCGGCTTCGATGATGATCCTGATTTTCAATTACATCCTGACGCAGATATTCTTCTCATGAGCAATTCCGACATCAAAATCAAACTGACCGGCGTATCGAAAGCTTTCGGATCGAAGAAGGTTTTGAACGGTGTTGACCTGAGCGTTCCCAAGGGCAAGTCGCTCGTCATCATCGGCGGCTCGGGCACGGGGAAATCCGTGACATTGAAATCCATCCTCGGCCTGATTACGCCGGATTCCGGCTCGATCCTCGTCGACGGGCAGGAAACGGTGGGCCTGGGTCAGAAAGACCGCGATATCGTGATGAAGAAATTCGGCATGCTGTTTCAGGGCGGCGCGCTCTTCGACTCCATCCCTGTCTGGCAGAATGTCGCCTTCGGCCTTATTCAGGGCAAGCGCATGGACAAGGTCGCTGCGCGCAAGATCGCTGTTGAGAAGTTAGAGGCCGTCGGTCTTGGCTCTGCCGTCGCCGATCTCTTTCCTGCTGAACTGTCAGGCGGGATGCAGAAACGCGTGAGCCTCGCGCGCGCGATCGCTTCGACACCGGAAATCATTTTCTTCGATGAACCTACAACGGGTCTCGACCCGATCATGGCCGATGTCATCAACGACCTGATCGTCAAATGCGTGAAGGATCTTGGTGCCACGGCACTGTCGATCACGCATGATATGGCTTCGGCGCGCAAGATCGCCGACTATATCGCGATGATCTATGAAGGCCGTATCATCTGGACAGGTCCCGTGGCCGATCTCGACAAGTCCGGCAATCCTTATGTCGAGCAATTCATCCATGGTCGTGCGCATGGCCCGATCACCGAGCGCGCCGATCTCCTCAACAACAAGGCGGCCTGACCTAAGACAGCGCGGCGATGCCGCGCCAGTCTTCGAGATCCTGGCTCGGCTTTTCCTTCTGGTATCGCGCATAAAGGGCGATGCCTTGTTCATCAGGCAGTATCTTCACATCCACGCCATTGGCCCTAAGGATGTCTTCGTTCGCCTTATTGTCGACGTTATGGCTGTCGCCGATGACCACATGCCTGAAGCCCAGCTTGATGATCGACGGCGTGCACATGAAGCCGCAGGGGCTCAGCGTTGTGAACAGGGTCGTCCTGCTGAAGTCGATACGGCCCGCGTCCCGAATGGCCGCCGTTTCGCCGTGGCATAGCGGATCGTTATTCTGGACGAGCGTGTTATGTCCCTTGCCCAGTATCATCCTTGTTTCGTTATCAATGACCACTGCACCGATCGGGCAACCGCCCTCATCGTAGCTCTTCTTCGCGAGCAGGACCGCAATCCGCATGAAGTCCGCGTCCGCCAGTTTCCTGAAGAACGGTCCCTCACCGATGGTCAGGAGATCCCTGGCGGGATGAAGGGCGATGGCCTTGAGCACCCTGTCATCCACCGGTGTGTCTGCCGTGATAAGCTGCCCTACTGCCATATCGTCCTCCTCATATAAGTTTCTTCAGTTGCGCGACAATCGCTTCATCCGGACTTAGGACGACGCTCTCGATCCCGCCGACCATTCTCTGATGCGGCATCAGATCGCTGTCTGACAAGGGCGCGTACTGGTTATACACTTCCGGCAGGAACCGGAAGTCCCACCATTCGTTCGAGAGCGGATGCACATGAAGGCCAAGGTCGCGGCCCGCCTGCACCATCGCGTCTTCGAGGGTCTTGCGGTTTTGCAGGATGGCAACGGGGAAGCCTGTATAACTTCTCGAAGCGCGGTCACTTAAATCATCCACAACGGTTCCCATATCGATGCCCTTGGCCGTCAGATCCACCGCCATACCTCTGGGATGCGCGCCCTTGCCGGGGGATGACATAAAGGGAGGGTCCTCGAACCATTGCGGATTGGCTTTCGAGATCGGGGCTTCGCCTATTCTGATCTGCGCCTCTATGGGGCGAAGGCAGTCCTTGATGACAAGGGTCCAGCCATGCGCCCTGTTCAGGCGGTCGGCGGCCAGCAGCACGACCTTCGCCAGATCGCGATGCCCCCATATGGTGGCAGCCCTGTCATATACCTGCCCGAAGTGGTTTTCCGCATGTCCGGCATCGCCATACATGACATCGACCTCGATCGGGAACATTCCGCAAAACGGCGCAAAAGCCACGATGTCCTGGGTGGGTATTTTCTTCATACCAACCCTCATACCACTTTATAAATGACCTGTCCTATGCCATATAAATGCTTATGAAATTTATTGGCCGGTTTCTGATTTTTATGATCTCCATGGGTTTTCTGGGCGCGATGGCCGGAGTCCTGATCATGGTAGCCGTCGTCTACAAATACGGACAGTCGCTCCCCGACTTTTCTCAGCTGAAAGATTACAAACCACCGGTCGTCACGCGCGTGCATGCCGGCGACGGACGCTTCCTCGCCGAGTTCGCGCAGGAGAAACGGATCTTCGTGCCCGTAGGCGAAATCCCCAACATCGTCAAGGAAGCCTTCATCTCCGCCGAAGACCAGAACTTCTACAAGCACAAGGGCGTCGACCTGATCGCCGTCGTGCGCGCCGTCGTCACCAACTTCAAGAACCGCTCGAGCGGCAAGCGCCAGATCGGCGCGTCGACGATCACCCAGCAGGTCGCCAAGAACTTCCTGCTCGGCAACGAGGTTTCCTACGAACGCAAGATCCGCGAAGCCATTCTCGCCTTCAGGATAGAGAACTCGCTCTCCAAAGACAGGCTGCTTGAGCTCTATCTGAACGAGATCTTTCTCGGCTCTCGCTCTTACGGCGTTGCGGCCGCCAGCATCCAGTATTTCAACAAGAATCTTGATGAGCTGACGATCGCCGAAGCAGCCTTCCTCGGAGCCCTGCCGAAAGCGCCGAACAACTACAACCCGACCCGCAACCACGAAGCCGCGCTCGCACGCCGCAACTGGGTTATCAGTCGCATGGCGGAAGACGGCTATATAACCGCGTCACAAGCCGAGATCGCGACCGCCACGCCGCTGCAGACAGTCGTACGTGACGAACAGGATGTCGTCAGTGCCCCTTACTACGCCGAGGAAGTGCGCCGTGAACTCTTGCAGAAATTCGGTGTGGACGGCCTTTATCGCGGCGGACTTTCCGCACGCACCAGCCTCGATCCGAAACTGCAGGCGGCGGCCGAAACTTCCCTGCAGGACGGGCTGATGATGTATGACCGCCGCCATGGCTGGCGCGGGCCTGTGGCGCGCGATCAGCTCACCAACGGCTGGGTCACGACACTCACCAACTTCCAGCGCCCGGAAGGCATGCTCGACAACTGGAAGCTCGCGATGGTCCTGTCCGTCAAACCGGACCGCGTCGATATCGGCCTGAGCGACGACAGCCGCGGCAAGCTCAACAGCAAGGATGTCGAATGGTCGCAGACCAAACCCTTACGCGCCGGGGATATCATCCTCGTCGAGCCGCCATCGGACTCCAGAAGCGTCGTCAATGTCGATACGGGCTCTTTCCTTCTGCACCAGATCCCTGTCGTTCAGGGTGCCTTGGTCGCGATCGAGCCGCAATCGGGCCGCGTGCTCGCCATGCAGGGCGGCTGGAAATTCGACAAGAGCGAGTTCAATCGCGCGACACAGGCCCAGCGCCAGCCCGGCTCAGCGTTTAAGCCTTTCGTCTATCTCGCCGCACTCGATAAAGGATTTACGCCATCTTCGATCATCTATGACTCGCCGATTTCTTTTACCGATGCCGCGGGCAATGTCTGGAACCCCGAGAACTATGAAGACAACTTCCTCGGGCCAACACCGCTGCGCGTCGGCGTTGAGAAATCGAGAAACCTGATGACGATCCGCCTCGCGCAGGATATCGGCATCAAGTCAGTCGTCGAATACGCCAAGAATTTCGGCATCTCGGACACGATGAAACCGCATCTCGCAAACGCGCTCGGTTCGACAGAAACGACACTTCTGAAACTGACGACGGCCTATGGCATGATCGTTAATGGCGGCAAGAAGATCTCGCCGGTCTTTATCGATCGCGTGCAGGATCGTTACGGCAAGACGGTTGAGAATACCGATACCAGAAACTGCGCCGGTTGCGGCCCGTTGGTTCGCTGGGAAAACCAGGCAACGCCTGAAGTGCCTGACAATCGTGAACAGATCGGCGATCCGCGCACCTGTTACCAGATGGTTTCAATTCTGGAAGGTGTCGTGCAACGCGGAACCGGCAAGGCGCTTGCCTCACTCGATATCCCGCTGGCCGGCAAAACCGGCACGACGAACGAATCCAAAGATACATGGTTTGTCGGCTTTACGCCTGATCTCGCGATCGGCGTATTCGTCGGCTATGACGAGCCGAAAACGCTCGGCGCACATGAAACCGGCGCGACGGTCGCGGTGCCGATCTTCAAGGAATTCGTGCAGACAGCTTTGAAAGACGTGCCGCCGACACCTTTCCGTGTGCCGCCCGGCGTGCGCATGGTGCAGGTGAATGCGACGACCGGCAAGCCGACGAGCCCGTCCGATCCGAACGCGATCTGGGAAGCCTATCTCGCGGGCACCGAGCCGAATAATGAAACCGATTACGGCCCGGTTAAAACAGTCGGCGCGACAGCCTCGACTTCAACCGAGAACCTGAAAGTGGACGAGCCGCTGCCGAAATCCGAAATGCTGGAGCCCAACCCGGACGATGCGCCGATGACGGGAACCGGCGGGATCTATTAATCAGTTCGCGAGCTTGAGCGCGCAGGTTTCTGCGCTTGAGACGGTCACTTCGCCGCCCTTTTCTTCAATCTGAAGATCACGCACCGCGCCGTCATCGACGATCATCATGAAACGTTGCGAGCGTTTGCCAAGCCCTGCATGCGACACGTCCATCGTCAGCCCCAGAGCCTCGACGAATTGCGCATTCCAGTCAGGCATCATCGTGACCTTGCCGGCGGCCCCGGCGACTTCGCCCCAATGTTTCATCACGAAGGGATCGTTGACGGCAACGCAGATGATTTCATCGACACCTTCGGCTTTCAGCTGCGCGGCTTTATTAACATAGCCCGGCAAATGCCGCTGGGCGCAAGCCGGCGTAAAGGCACCCGGTACACCGAAAATGACCACTTTCTTGCCCCGGATATAATCAGCGATATCGATGTCCTCAATCCCGGCTTCCCCTAACTTTTTCAGGGTGATGGCCGGTATCTGGTCGCCTATCTTGATTATCATCTTTATCTCCTTGCTTTGAATTCAGGATAAACATAGTTAGATTGGCAGGAAGGTCAATCAGACATGAACCAGGGCATGAAACAGGGCAACGGCTCGCTACAGGGTAAACTTTTACTGGCCATGCCCGGCATGGGCGACCCGCGTTTTTATAAAGCCACCGTTTTCATCTGCACTCACGACGAAAATGGTGCCATGGGTCTGATTATCAACCAGGTTATGCCGAATATCTCGCTTGGCGATTTCTTCGAGCAACTTTCCTGTGAAATCAAAATGCCCGAGGCGGCAGGAACGCCAGTTCTGAACGGCGGACCTGTCGACACGGAAAGAGGTTTCCTGCTGCATACAAGAGACTACTCTTCTCCCGAGACAATCATCGTCAATGAGAAATTCGGTGTGAGCGCAACAATCGAGGCGCTTGAGTCTTTCGCGCGCGGCAACGGGCCGAAAGATATGATCTTCGCTCTCGGCTATGCCGGCTGGGACAGCGGCCAGCTTGAACAGGAATTGCTCGATAACGCATGGCTGATCGTCGATGCGAATTACGAACTTGTTTTCAATACCGACGTGCAGGAGCGATGGGACCGCGCCATGTTCCTGCATGGGATAGACCCGTCAAGATTATCAACCAGCGCAGGACACGCCTAATGCCAAAACCATTAAATAACAAAGGTCTTAAAAGAATTATCAATGCTTTCTTCTTCTCGCTGGACGGCATTAAAGCCTGCATGCGAACCGAAGAAGCCTTTCGTACGGAGATATTTCTCTCGATCGTCCTGATCCCGATCGGCCTCTGGCTCGGCCATACCCATGTCGAGAGAATATTGCTTGTCGGATCGATCCTGCTCGTGCTTATCGTCGAGCTTTTAAATACGGCGGTTGAACGCGCCATCGACCGGATTTCGTTCGAACATCACGAGCTTTCGAAAGAATCCAAGGACATGGGAAGCGCGGCGGTTCTTTTCAGCCTCATTGTCATGGGACTGACCTGGATTCTGATCCTGTTCTTCTAGGCCGCAAGCTTGTTCTTAATCGCTTCATAAGACATCAGATTATCGAGCGGCCCGATCGCAGCCAGTGTCGGCTCGCTTGCGAAAATGCCCTGCGCCAGGCTGGTGATATCGGCAGGCGTGACCGCATCGATCCGTTGAACCATATTCTCGATATAAAACGGTTTGTTGAAATAAATCATATGGCGCGCCTGCTGGTCCGCGCGCGTCAGGATGCTTTCACGCGACATCAGGACACCAGCCTTGATCTGCGCTTTCGCGCGGGCCAGTTCCTGCGGCGTAATTTTATCAGTGATCGCCTTGATCTCATCGACGACGACCGGCATGAGTTCTTTCAGATGCTCGGGCCCCGTCCCGGCATAAATACCGAACAGGCCGTCATCGAGGAACGAGTCCTGAAAACTATAGATCGAATAGACAAGCCCGCGCTTCTCGCGAATTTCCTGGAACAGGCGCGACGACATACCGCCGCCCAGAATGGCAGACAGGAGTCTTGAAACCGGGTAGCGTTCATCGACGCGTTTCACGCCACGGAAACCGAGGATCAGGTGAGACTGTTCGGTCGGTTTTTCCTGCAATGACAGGGCCGGATTGTAATTCGCCGGTTGTGAATCGTCATTCGCGCCCGTCGGCAGCTTCGTGAACAGGCCCTGCACTTTTTTGACGAACTGATCGTGATCGATCGGGCCAGCCGCCGTAATCACAAGTTTGCCGGGCATATAATTTTTTCTTACATACTGGAGCAGCGTATCGCGGCTCATCTTCGAGATGATATCGCTTGTCCCCAGGCCTGGCGCGCCCAAGGCTTGCGACGGATAGGCGGCTTCCTGGAAATTGTCGAAGATCAGACGATCGGGGCTGTCCGCATACATCTTGATTTCCTGAAGGATCACGCCGCGCTCACGCTCGACTTCGTCTTCAGGCATGGTTGAATTCTGAATGATGTCTGCGAGGACTTCCAGCGCGAGATCCATATCTTCGCGCATGAGATGGATATAGTAAGCGGTCATCTCGCGATCGGTATAGGCGTTGACGCTGCCGCCGACATCCTCGATCACTTCCGCAATTTTCTGCGCATCCCTGGACGGTGTGCCTTTAAAGAGCATATGCTCGACCATATGGGCGACACCGTTCTGCGCAAGGTCCTCATGCCGCGTACCGACAGCGGCCCAGACACCGAGCGCGACAGTCTCGACGCTCATCACGCGGTCGGTTACGATCCGCAAACCATTAGGAAGTGTTGTTGTTTTGATATCCATTTTATCTCCTGGCACTCAAATAGAGGGTATCGGAGAAGACTTCAAGAATGGTTACCAAGATTTAAGTTATTGTTTTGAATAGATAAATTTTTTCACTTCATCAAAATTATTATCCATAACGGTAAATCTTTCCTCGCGCTCGGCCAGATCGGCCAGGGAATCCGGCAATTGAGGATATTTACCCATCGCTTTTTCTACCGAGTCGGGGAATTTGGCCGGGTGCGCACAGGCCAGCGACACGACCGGCCTTACGCCGGATTTCACAGCGGCGTTCATGCCTACCGCCGTATGCGGGTCGATTACCATGTCATAGGTCTTGAAAATCTCGGCGATCGTCTCGAGCGTCTCGCCATCCGAGCAGCGATAAGACATGAATTGCGTTTTCGCCTGTTCGAACAAGGGTGCCGGCAAGGTAAAGCTGCCGCTGTTTTTAAACTGGTCCATCAGGCCCGCAAGCGCCGCGCCGTCGCGGCCCATCACCTCGAACAGGAATCGCTCGAAATTGCTTGAAACCTGGATATCCATGCTCGGCGACAGGGAGGCTTCGGTCTCGGCGCGCGTCATGCTGCCGGTTTCAAAAAACCGCGTCAGTATATCGTTGCGGTTGGAGCCGATGACCAGTTTCCCGATCGGCACGCCCATTCTCTTCGCGACATAGGCCGCATAGATATTGCCGAAATTACCCGTCGGCACCGCGAAGGACGGGTTCTCGATCCCCTTCTCCTGCAGCTTCAGGCACGCATATACGTAATAGACGGTCTGGGCGATGATCCGTGCCCAGTTGATCGAATTTATTGCCGAAAGGTTAAGATCGCGACGCATTTGCGCGTCACCGAAGGCCTGTTTGACGATTCCCTGACAGTCATCGAAATTTCCGCGCAGGGCAATATTGTGGATATTGTCGGCAATGACGCTCGTCATCTGGCGGCGCTGGATGTCCGAGGTGCGGTTATGGGGATGGAGGATAAAGACCGAAATGTTTTTACGACCCTTACAGGCTTCGATGGCCGCCGACCCCGTATCCCCCGACGTGGCTCCGACGATCGTCAGGCGCTCGCCGGATTTCTCCAGCGTGTAATCGAAAAGCCGGCCCAGAAGCTGGAGCGCCACATCCTTGAAAGCAAGCGTCGGACCATGGAATAATTCCATGACATAGAGATTGTCTTCAAGACGTTTGAGCGGCGCGATATCCGCGTCATTGAAGATGGCGGTCGAATAGGTTTCGTTTAAGATCTTGCGCAGATCTTCGCGTGGGAAATCGATGAAGGGCGCGATAACTTCTTCGGCGACTTCAATATAGGACTTGCCTTTAAGTCCTTTAAAATCAAGGGTCGGCCAGCTTTCAGGCACATAGAGCCCGCCATCGGGCGCAAGACCTTCGAGCAGTATATCCGTAAATTTTTTCGTGTCTTTCGCGCCGCGCGTGGAGATATATTTCATACTGTTTTTCTAAACCGAGTAGGCCGCGCGCGCAATGAAAAACCCCGCCAACCTGATAAGGCTGACGGGGCTTTTTTAAATCATGCAATCTACTAAATTTAGATTACTTCTTTTTCTTTGTTGCAACTTTTTTAGCCGGAGCTTTTTTCGTTGTTGCTTTTTTCTTAGCAGCCATTGTAGGTCTCCTAATGAGGTAGGTTGCAGGCGAAGCGCTTTTAAGGTCTCTTCACTCTGACGCCAAACGATTTAGCGCAAGTATGACAATAACACAATATTTGTTTTTCGAAAAACGCTAAAGTCTCTTTTTTAATCACTGTGGCATGCGCGCAACACTTCTTTCGTCCACTCTTCGTCATCACATGGGTGTTTTCTGGTGTATGACTTGGTGAAAGACAATTCAGATTACCCCGTCTCTCCTGTATAGATTGAGGCATGACATCAAGCCGATTCCCCGTGTTTATCCTTGCTCTCTGCACGCTTGCATTAGCCGCCTGCAGCTCGACTCCGGAGCTCAATGAAGTTGAGAATGTCCGCTTCGCGCTTCGGGACGATGCGATTGCGTCATGGCAGGAAACCGATAACGGTTTCGCGATCCAGCTTAACAGCGAAGGCCAGCGGAAGCTCTGCTCGCTGACCCGCAATAACCCCGATAAAACGCTGGAAATCTATGCAGGACGCATCTTCGTAAGCTCTACCACCATTCATGAACCCCTGCGAGGAACCAACCTCGCCGTCCAGACTGACGACGATATCAAGGACAGGGTTATGGCCTTCCTGCCCGCCGCCAAAAGGACCTATTGAGGAATTATCAAGCCGCCGCGGTGTTATCTGAACGGGCCGCTTTTTCAATCTCGCCCATCAGCGCCTGCGCCGTCGCGAAATCAAGCCCCCGCGCCAGAATCAGGTTGATGCCATCCGTTACGACCTCGATCTGGAAGGACCGCGCCCGCATTTCATGCGCATAGCGATTGACAAGGGCGATCAGGCTTCCCTGCGCCGGGGCGTAGACGGGGGCCGCAGCCGCCGCACCGCCGCCCGTGACAATCATCGGCTGCTGGGGGCGGTAATACATGCGGGGCTGGCTGTCATCTTTCTTGTCGGGGATGAAATTGCCGATAAAGATCGCTTTGATGTCCTTCATGGCGGTGATCTTGCCTTCGTGGCGGATTTCGGACGGCGTGATTTCAAAAGCCTGATTGGTCAAAGGCAGCCATAGTTTAGGCTGCAACCCGAGAAGCGCGAAGGTGCCGCCACAGGCGACGGTCAGGAACGTGCCAAACCCATGCCCGGCAAGCATTTCAGGCACCGAAACGGCGAATACGCCGCCAAAAATCCCGAACAGCCAGAACGGCAGATGACGCTTGGCCGGCGTGACGCGAAAGACGCTGCCATCCGGGACGGATCCGCGATCATAGGAGGCTTTCGCGAAATTAGCTGCATACCGGCTGTGTCTCTTGCAGAGCATGAAGCCAAGCGCGATATAGGCGATAGCGGCAATGGCGGCGAAAATCTCGGGACCGTGGCCCGGCGGCACGCCGTAATCGAAGACCGGAGCCGGCGGCTGGTTGATATAAACACTCATGGCGATGAAGGTCACGAACCACAGCGCGGCAAGCGCGAACCATGTGTAGTGAATTGTTTTCAGTCTATTGAGATACTCTTCCATACCAATTTCCCTGTTTTGAAAGAAAATATCACCCCGGAAAATTTAGGTCAAATTATGGCAATATTTGAGAGTGCTAATTTAACGCGAGCCACGCCACGATTTTATCGAGCAGCATCTTGCTGCCGCTGTTACTTAAGTGATCGTCGTCGTGGTAGAAAATATGGCGATCGTCCTTGCCCGTGCATTCGGTGTCGCTACAAAAAACCGGCAGCGTGTCATAGACCAGAAGGCCGGGATTGCGCCTTTGTATGGCGGCGATTTTTTCACGATAGAATTTCTGCCGCGCATCGACCGCGCTGCGCGGGTTCACACAGCTCAACACGGCTGGTTTTTTCCCGAAGGTAAAAGGGCGCGCCTCGACACAGAATTTGGCATCCATGCCGAGCTCGGGGTAGTCGATGACGAAGACGACTTTTTTGCCGAGCTTCCGGAGACGTTGAATAGTGTCGGTATAGCCGTCGACAAATATTTTATTGATATCGACGATCTTGCCGGTCTTGCCCGAGCGCAAAACCGCGTCGCTTTTATCTTCCGTTCCAAAGCCTGAGCCATGCAAAAGGTAGTAAGGCCCGCGGGTCAGAATAATAACGGTCTTGATAGACGGTACTTTCTCGGCCATCTCGAACATCTTGGGTGCAATACCAAGACAATTGGTTTCCTTTGAATCTTTCTTGAGCGGAGCGACCCGGTAGCCGAGAAACGGCAGGCATCCATGCGCCGCGACGAGCACGGTATTGAGATCTGTCATCTTTAAATGCGCGGCGGCATTGAGGCTTGTCGCATGACTGTCGCCGATGATCATGATGTCAGGAGTGGCGCTTGACGTGAGGCAGACTTCGCTGCGCGCATCCTTGATGCCCAGTAATTTCTCGCAGGAGCCGTCGGACAATCTGGTGGCGTTCGGTGTCACGACATCGAGAACCATCTGGCGGATATCGCCTGACATTTGCGCGTTCACAAAATTCCTGCCGTCGCTTTCATAAACGGCCAGGCCGATACCGAAGACGGCAATCATCGCGGCGATCAGAAAAGGCGTAAGTTTTTGCCCGTAAGCCCCCATGCGTATGGGTCGTTCGATCAGCACATAGGTCAGGCAGGCAAAAGCGAAACTGACGAGCAGTGCGGGAATCTTGATAAAACGGTCGGGATTTTCACTCTCTATCAGCCAGTCAAAAGACAGGAACGGCCAGTGCCAGAGATAAAACGGATAGCTGATCATCCCGAGCCCGACTGAAACCCTGTTCGCGAGGATAAAGCGGTTGAAAATGGCCTGCCGCCCGGCGGCGATAATCAGGAACGCGCCGGAAGTCGGAAGCAAAAGCCAGAGCGCGGATTTCTCTTCGCGGATCAGGACAAAGGCAATACCGATCAAGGCTACGCCCGCTATGCTTGATATATCCGCAAGGCGCAAGCCGAAAATTTTCCGCTGCAAGACTTCGAGCATCGACGGGCGATAGAGCGCCGCATAGGCAAGAAGGTTGCCGAGCAGCAGCTCCCAGAATCTCGTCACCGGCAGATAAAAGGCTTTATCGCGATATCCTGACTGGTAGAGCGCGATATCGCTCGCCAATGACACAACGATCAGCGATACGATTATAAACAGCAGATTAAGCTTGCGCTTCCATACCAGCCATAAAAGCAGCGGCCATACGATATAGAATTGTTCTTCGATCCCCAGCGACCAGAGATGCAGCAACACCTTGCCCTTGGAATTTGTATCGAAATATCCGGTCTCGCCGAGCAGCGCGAAATTCGACAGGAAAACCGCGCCCGCCATCACGTGCCGCCCGAGCTGTTTATACTCGTCAGCGAGCATCACGAAAAACCCGGTGCCGAGACAGAAGATCAGCACGAGGAGCAGCGCCGGGAAAATCCGCCTGATGCGGCGTGCATAGAAATCGGAGAAACTGAATATGCCGCGTTCGAGACCTTTAAAGATGATCGAGCTGATCAGGAAGCCGGAAATGACGAAGAAGATATCGACCCCGATAAATCCGCCGGGAAATTTTCCGGGGAAAGTATGGAACGCCACAACGAGTCCGATCGCCAAAGCGCGCAGCCCGTCAATATCCGGGCGGTATTTGGGATGGATGTCGTTCGGGTCATCTGACATGCCCTCTTTTAGCCTGTCACTGCTCTCGCGACAATCTGAATTTGGCGGCGATGCGCGGCCACAAAAGATTCATGGCGAGACCCGCGATCACCATCAGGGCGGCGACGATCTTCCACACGGGCATCGGCTCATGCAGCAACAGACTCGCAGCACTCATGCCGAAGACCGGCACCAGCAGGGCTGTCGGCGTGATGGTGCTCGACGGGTAGCGGGCCAAGAGCCACGCCCACATGGCATAACCGAACAGGCTGTTACCGACCGACTGCCAGACGACCGCACCCCATGTCAGGGCATTGGCATGCATGAGCCCGGCCTCGATCGCGGGAATTCCTTCGAGCGCAATGGCAGGAATCACGAGACACAAAGCCGCGAAAGGCGCGGACCACACGACATAGGCCAGCATATTGATATTGCCCGCGCGCTTGCCCGCCATATTGCCGCCAGCCCACGAGAGCGCGGCGACAAGCACGATCACAAGACCTTTCACGGTCGTCGTCGCGTCCGTATGCAACCCGATCACGACAATCCCGCCGACAGCAAGCAGCAGGGCGGGCCATTGATACGGTTTCATCCGCTCGCCGGTCATCAGCATCGAACAGCCGATCGTGAAAAATACCTGTGTCTGGATGACGAGCGAAGCCAGTCCCGGCGAGATATCCGCGCGCATGGCATAAAACAAAAGACCGAATAGCCCCGCCCCGATCATAATGCCGTAAGAAGCCAGATTGCCCCATGATACGGGAGGACGCTTGATAAAGAAGATCGCGGGGAAAAAGACGAAAATAAAACGCAAGGCGGCAAGAGTTATCGGCGGAAACACATGCAGCGCGTATTTGATCACGACGAAATTGGTGCCCCAGACAAAGACAACGGCAAGGGCGAGCAAGAAATGGCGGAAGGTCAGGGTATTGTTCATGCGCCTATTCTGTCATTGCGAGTGAAGCGACGCAATCCAGATTTGAACCACCAAGACACCAAGTGATGCCCCTGTTGTCATTCTGAGCGCAAGCGAAGAATCTGGCTGCTTTCAATCTAGATCCTTCGCTTCGCTCAGGATGACAGAATGAGTTTCATAGACTTGGTGTCTTGGCATCCTGGTGCTTCATCCTTACCCGCCGCCGCAATTTCAGCATCGCATACATAATCACGTTCATCACCAGCAACGCCGCCGGATAGACAGCGGTGATAAAGGTAAAATTGGCGATCGAGAACAGCGAACACACATGGCGCGGGATATTGAACCCGTACATAAAGGAATTTTCCTCGTGCGGCTTGTGCCATGACTTGCGAAACGTGGGACCGAAAGCCGAACAGTCGATCAAGGTCACAATGATAATCGATAAAAGCGGCGTATCGGTGAGCGCCCATAACGGAATGGCGAGCATCCCGCCTAAAAACATAAACCAGTCGAGCCTTGTGATATTCTTATCCCCCTGACGAAATGCAGAAGCGGTGATAATCACACAAAGAATTCCCGTCACCCCGGTAACCCAGGCCCCAATCCCCGCCCCGCCCGTCCATTGCACGGCGAACGCGATAAAGGTCAGCAGCGTCCAGATAATCCATGTAAATATATGCGGCCTGTTCTCACCCTTGATAGTCGTCATCAAATACGGAATATGCGCCCAGATAGTCATGGCGATGGCGGTGAGGCCGAGGATGGTTTGGAGATGGGGCATTAAGCAATCTACACCATCCCGTCATTCCGGCGAAAGCTGAAATCCAGTTTTTATCTAAAAAATAGAGTTTAAGTCGTGACACGAACCCTCCCTCTCCCTTCCGCTTCGCTCCTTCCCTCTCCCTCACTTGTGAGGGAGAGGGATCAAGGGAGAGGGAGTGTCCACATGGCATCAGCTCTTCAATAAAGATTGAACCACAGTACTAGTAATAGCATTTTTACAACTTGCGTATCTTTCAGCGTCTTGCGTAAATATTTTATATCGCGACAAATGAGGAATTCTAATAATAACCCCATCATCCTGACCTCGCTTATATCGTGATATCGCGTATGTGGATTTTCCCCATCCTGTCGGCTGCTTTAAAACTTCTTCGGCTGATAAAATTTTACACACATTCATATATGCGTATTTATTCATTATAATAATGACCGCAGGCTTTAGATAAGAAAAAATACTTGCCCAAAGCGTGAATGATAAATCAACAATATTGGAATTCAGCCGTAAATTATTCCAATTTTTAGAGCGATAAGGGCAATAATTGGCCGCCATCGTTTCCCTCATCAAGGCCCTAAAATCAGTTTTTAATTCCTTGGCAATATTCTCAAAAAGCGTCTGAATTTGTCGCTGTAAAGGCGCATTGCCCGTCCCAGGTCCCCAATTCTGATCAAGATATGCATTGAAAGAATTCCCGGAATGAAAATGCGGAATAAAATTGGTATTGATTTCGTTTTTATCAACGCCGGGGTTAAGCCCCAGAAATAAAAGTTTTTGATTGGGATGAAAAGTTTCCGGCCCCGTGTACAGGAAGCTCCAGCTATAACGCGGTTCCGGATTCTGGCGGGATAAAATCAGCCTCTCAATTTCAAGCAATTTATCCGAAGCGCTTACGTGTGGGAGCCCATACATTTCTATTTACAATTTACAACAGTCTGCAAAATAGTCGCATCGTTAATATAATCGGCTTCCGTGACTTTGCACTTCGTAATAAGCTCAACCGCTTTTATCTGATCATGTTTCATCTGGATTTGATTATTGACGACAAAGGCCCCAAATGAAATGACATCGTATTGGTTACCACCTCTGGGAACAACGCTCCATTCCCTATCATTGACGGTAACTTTTTTTCTATCCGGATTATTTTCATACCATGCAGCGCTTCCAACGCAGCCGGATAATGTAAGGGTCAATAGGCTCATCACGACTGTAAAATTTATCTTCATGCCTCAATCCTGCTTCTCAAAAACGGCGAATAGTAGTTTCTGTACTTTTTCTGAATATCAGGATTTTTCCAGTCTTCCGGCGTAACCGTTCCGCGGCAATCGGCGGAGCCACAGCGGCATTCGAAAGCGGGAAAAAACGTTTCGCAGAAAGCATAATCGAAAACGACTTCTTCTTTCGGCTCAATATCTTTCATGGCAACAAGAGAGATCGAGCTTGAAAATCCGGCATTGGGTTCGCAGGAATGATTGAAAACTCCGTATTTCTCGAGTTCTTTCCGCGTTGTCGGGACAATAAAGAAATCATCATCGATCTGAATGCCAACCTGCGTCATGATGCTGCGATATTCCATTATCTGATTGCGATGAACGATAACGCCGCCAAGCACCCCGACGGTCTCACCCTTGCTGATTTTCTCTTTGGCAAAAACACCGAGCCCTTCAATACCTGAGAGACGCGATTCCGCCTTCGGATTGAGCCAGCGATGGCCCCATTTTTCATGCAGATCTGTCATTTCCACTCCACCATCCATTCAATCCCAAATTTATCCCTGAACATACCGAAATACGATCCCCATGGGCTGTCGCCTATCGGGAACTCGACATCTCCACCTGCTGACAGTCCGGCAAATAATTTGTCGGCCTCTTCGCGGCTTTCGGCATTGATGACTATTTTCGATCTGTTTTCGTTTTCGCTGACGCGGCCCATGCTTTCCGGCACGTCATTGGCCATCAGGATGTTTTTCCCGATAGGCAGAGCGATATGCATGATCTTGTTCATCTCATGCTTTGCCACTTTTTCTTCCGCGCCCGGTAAATCTTTGAACCGGACGATTTTTTTGAACTCTCCGCCAAACACCGAGCGGTAAAATTCGAACGCTTCTTCGGCGTTTCCGTTAAAGTTGATATGGGGATTGATTGTCGCCATGATTTCTTACTCCCACTCAATCGTGCCCGGAGGCTTCGAGGTGATATCATAGACGACGCGGTTGATGCCGCGGACTTCGTTGATGATGCGGGTTGAAACGCGGCCTAAAAACTCATGGTCGAAATGGTAGTAATCAGCCGTCATGCCGTCGGTTGAGGTCACGGCGCGCAGGGCGCAGACATATTCGTAAGTGCGTTCGTCACCCATCACGCCGACGGTTTTGACGGGGAGCAGCACGGCGAAAGCCTGCCAGATGGCATCGTATAAACCGGCATTGCGGATTTCTTCGAGATAGATCGTATCGGCCTTGCGCAGGATTTCGATTTTCTCCTGTGTGATTTCGCCGGGCAGACGGATGGCGAGGCCCGGACCCGGGAATGGGTGACGGCGGATGAAGTCTTCCGGCATGCCAAGTTCGCGGCCCAATGCGCGCACTTCGTCCTTGAAGAGTTCGCGCAGCGGCTCGACGAGTTTCAGTTTCATATAGTCAGGCAGGCCGCCGACATTGTGGTGAGACTTGATGGTTTGCGACGGGCCGCCGATAACCGAGACGGATTCCACGACATCGGGATAAAGCGTGCCCTGCGCGAGGAATTCCGCACCGCCGACTTCCCTGGAGCGTTTGTCGAACACATCGATAAAAAGCTTGCCGATGGTTTTGCGTTTTACTTCCGGATCGGAGACACCTTCGAGCGCGCCGAGGAAAAGGTCTTCGGCTTTGTCATGGATCAGCGGAATATTGTAATGGTCGCGGAACATTTTCACGACCTGATCGGACTCGCCCGCGCGCATCAGGCCCGTGTCGACATAGATACAGGTGAGCTGGTCGCCGATGGCTTCATGGAGCAGAACGGCCGTCACGGACGAATCCACACCGCCCGAGAGGCCGCAAATCACCTTGCCTTTACCGACCTGTTTGCGGATTTTGGCGATTGATTCCTCACGGAACGCCGACATCGTCCAGTCGCCCTTGCAGCCGCAGATATTATGCGTGAAGTTCTTCAACAGCTGCGCGCCGTGCGGCGTATGCACGACTTCCGGGTGGAACTGCGTCGCCCAGAAACGGCGGTCTTCGTTGGAGATGATGGCGTAAGGCGCGCCTTCGGATTTCGCGACGATTTTGAAACCGGGAGCCATTTGCGTCACCCGGTCGCCGTGCGACATCCAGACCTGTTCATGTGCGCCCTTGGCCCAGACACCGTCCGAGATCGCGCTTGTCTCAACGACATCGATATAGGCGCGACCGAATTCACGCGTGTCGCCGCCTTCGACCTTGCCGCCGAGCTGGTGCATCATCACCTGCTGGCCGTAACAAATTCCAAAAATCGGCAGACCGAGATCGTAGATATAGGTCGGCGGTTGCGGCGCGCCCTCGGCGTATACGCTGCACGGGGAGCCGGAGAAAATAATCCCTTTCGGCGAGAAAGCTTTGACGCGGGCTTCTTCTGCGGAACTATACGGCCAGATCTCGCAGTAAACCCCGGACTCGCGAAGGCGGCGGGCGATCAGCTGGGTCACCTGTGATCCAAAATCAAGAATAAGAATACGGTCGTGACCTTTGGTCACATCTATCGGAGAAACTGTATTTTGCGCTGTTTTCATGTCTCTTTTTAGACATTCTGAACGCTTTTGTAAAAGACTAACCACAGAGGCACAGAGTTAGAGGAGTTTTTTAAGAAATCTCTGCACCTCTGTGCCTCTGTGGTAAAATTCTTCTATTATGGTTTGACAGACCTCGTAATTTATTGAACAATATACGGGTTGTTTTACGACAACCGCGGCATTTGACGGACAGCTTGCACCGCGTAAACAAAGCTAAAGCGGCTGCAGTGCGTATTGCTGTGGTGTCCTTAACAAGACAGCAGGATTACAAAAGCAATGCCACCCTCCTCTCCAACTATCAGTTTTGAATTCTTCCCGCCGAAATCCGAGAAATCGGCTCTCGACCTTGTGTCCGCCGTTAAGGATTTGGCTCAATTCAATCCTAAATTCATGACGGTGACGTTCGGCGCGGGCGGCGGGTCGCGCGATGGCACGCTGCAGGCTTTAAGGAATCTGCAAAAGGCCGCCCCGGTTCCCTTTGGCAGCCATATCACCTATATTTCCTTAACCAAAACGGAACTGGACCATTATACCGATCTCTTATGGAACCAGGGCATTCGTCATCTGGTGGCACTACGCGGGGACATGCCGCAGGATCTTGTCTGGCCGCTGGACCCCGATGCCGAGTATTATCAGTACACTTCTGATTTTGTGGAGGCGCTTTTGAAAAGACATGATTTCGATATCAGCGTCGGTGCCTATCCGGAAAAACATCCGGACGCGCCAAGCCTCGAAGCGGACCTGATCGCATTGAAGAAAAAATGCGACGCAGGTGCGACGCGCGCGATCACACAATTTTTCTTTGATAACGACGTTTACTATCGCTTTATCGACGCAGCCCGCAAGGCCGGTATCACAACGCCGATCGTGCCGGGCCTGCTGCCAATCCATGATTTCGCGAAAGTCTGTTCTTTCGCCGAACGCTGCGCCGCCTCTGTTCCCGATACGTTACGCGAGCGAATGCGCGATGCGTCGCCGTCCCTCTCTGAAGATATCTTATGCGAACAGATCGAAGACCTGACAAAGAACGGCATCGATCACATTCATTTTTATACACTCAATAAAAGCAGCCTTGTTTCAAAGGCCTGCGAAAACTTTAAATAGGAGACTAACAACATGGTACATGCTCTCAATCTCGGATTTCCCCGTATCGGCCTCAAGCGCGAATTAAAGAAAGCGCTGGAGAGCTACTGGAAAGGTGAAACCAATCACGAAGCCCTGCTGGCCACCGGCAAAGAACTGCGCCTGCGCCACTGGAATTTGCAAAAAGAAGCGGGTTTTGGAATCGTGCCCGTCAATGATTTCTCATTCTACGATCACATGCTCGACACTTCCTGTCTGCTCGGCGTTATTCCCGACCGTTACGATCTTGCAGACCCCGACCTTTACTTCTCGATGGCGCGCGGCAACCAGAAACAGGGCCGCGACGTAATCGCGATGGAGATGACGAAATGGTTCGACACGAATTATCACTATATCGTGCCGGAACTGAAAAAAGGCCAGAAGTTCAAACTTTCGACCGACAAGATTTTCGTCGAGGCGCAGGAAGCGAAGGATGCCGGGCTCTACCCTTGCCCGGTCTTGCCCGGCCCCGTGACGTATCTTCTGCAATCGAAAAAAGCGGAAGACTTCACCGAGTGTCGCTTCACGCTGATCGAGGATCTTGCGAAAGTGTATGGTGAAATCTGTAAGAGACTTCTCGCCATGGATATCCAGTGGATCCAGCTTGACGAGCCCTGGCTGTCGCTCGACCTCGCGGACACCAGCAAGGAAGCTTATAAAAAGGCCTATACAATCATCAAGGAGACCGCGCCGGGCATCAATATTTTCGTGCCGACCTATTTCGAAGGTCTGCGCGAAAACCTCGACCTCGCCTTCTCATTGCCAGTTGAGGCTATCCATATTGACCTCGTGCGCGCGCCGGATCAGCTCGACAAGGCGATCGCCAAGGCAAAAGAAACGGATAAGCATCTCGTGCTCGGACTGGTTGACGGCCGCAATGTGTGGAAGAACGATCTCTCCGCCTCGCTCGCCCAGCTTGAAAAAGCGCGGGCCGCTCTGGGCGAAGATAAAGTTTCGGTCTCGGGCAGTTGCTCGCTTCTCCATTCGCCGATCGATCTGGACGAAGAGACAAGCCTCGATGCGGAAGTGAAATCATGGATGGCATTTGCGAAACAAAAGCTTGTCGAAATCACGACGCTGGCCAAGGGTCTTGAGGAAGGACGCGATGCGATCAAGGCAGAATTAGCCGCGAGCGACCGCGATGCCGCCAGCAGGAAAGCATCCAAACGCATTCACAACGATGCGGTTGGCGCACGGTTGAGAGCCATCACGCCTGCGATGGCCGAGCGCAAGAGCAAGTTCCCCGAGCGTCAGAAAGCCCAGCAGAAAGCGCTTAATCTGCCGGCTTTCCCGACAACGACCATCGGCTCTTTCCCGCAGACGCAGGAAATCCGCCTGGCGCGTGCGGCCTTCAAGAAAGGCGAGCTTGGCGAAGCGGCATACAACACGGCGATGAAGCATGAAATCGAACTGGTCGTGAAATACCAGGAAGAAGCCGATATCGATGTGCCGGTGCATGGCGAAGCCGAACGTAACGACATGGTCGAATATTTCGGCGAACAGCTTGACGGTTTTGTCTTCTCAAAGAATGGCTGGGTACAGTCCTACGGTTCCCGCTATGTCAAGCCGCCGATTATTTTCGGCGACGTATCGCGCCCCGCGCCGATGACGGTGCAATGGTCCGCCTATGCACAAAGCCTGACCAAGCGTCCGATGAAAGGCATGCTGACCGGCCCGATCACGATATTGTGCTGGTCATTCGTGCGTAACGACCAGCCGCGTGAACAGACCGCCAAACAGATCGCGCTTGCCATTCGTGACGAGGTCGCGGATCTGGAAAAAGCGGGCATCCATGTCATCCAGATCGACGAACCGGCGATCCGCGAAGGCCTGCCGCTTCGTAAAGCGGATCGCGCCGCCTATCTTAAATGGGCGGTAGATGCGTTTAAACTCTCCGCCGCGACGGTCGAGAACACGACGCAGATCCATACCCATATGTGTTATGCCGAGTTTAACGACATCATCGATTCAATCGGCGCGCTCGATGCCGACGTGATCTCGATCGAAACCTCACGCTCGCAGATGGAACTTCTCGACGCGTTCGTCAAATATAAATACCCGAACGAGATCGGCCCCGGTGTCTATGACATCCATTCCCCTCGCGTACCGTCGAAAGAGGAAATGACGAAGCTGCTCGATAAAGCGCTCAAGGTTCTCAAACCTGAACAGATCTGGGTCAATCCGGATTGCGGTTTGAAAACCCGTGCCTGGCCGGAAACAAAAGCCGCCTTGGAAAACATGGTCGCCGCCGCGAAAGAATTGCGCGCGCGGGTGAAGGTCAATAAAGCGGCTTAATATAATTTAACCGCGAAGATACGAAGAACACGAAGAAACGCGAAGAAGAATAAAAAGCTTCGCGTTTCTTTTTCTAAACTTCGCGTACTTCGCGGTAAAATCTTTAAACTCTAACCAGCACAGCCGCAAAAAAACCGTCCGTGTTGTGACGTTTCGGGGTCAGGCGCATATAGTCGCCTTCGCAGGGGACTTTTGCATCTTCGGGCCAGGCCTCGGATAACGGCACCAGACGGAAATCCTTATGACGCTCTAAAAACTTTTCGACCTGCTGTTCGTTTTCTTCGCTTAGGATCGAACAGGTCGCATAGACGAAACGACCGCCCGGTTTCACGACATGCACGACGCGGTCCATGATATCGGCCTGAATGGCGATCAATTCTTCCAGTGACGGGCCATATTGTTTCCAGCGCATGTCGGGATTGCGTCGCCATGTTCCCGTGCCCGAGCATGGAACATCGGTCAGCACGACATCAAAGCTCTGATCCTGACGTTTCAGCCATTTACGGTGTTTCTCATCGCTTAACGGACGGATCTCGATAATGTCGGTAACATGCGCACGACGGAAACGTTCGCGGCCTTTCTCAAGGCGTGCGGCTTCCAGATCCATGGCAACGATACGGCCCTTGATATTCATGGCGTTTGCGAGCGCCAGTGTCTTGCCGCCGGCTCCGGCGCAGTAATCGAGCACCTGCATGCCGGGTTTTGCGTTACAGGCGAGCGCAATCAGTTGCGAACCTTCGTCCTGAATATCGATCCAGCCTTTGACGAAAGCGCGGGTTTTGGAGATGAAAACCTTTTCGCGGGCGCGCAGACCCCATGGCGAATATGGAAGAACGTCAGCCTCTACATTGTCATCCGCCAGTTTGCCTTTGACTTTTTCGACGGAAGCCATCGTTGTGTTGACGCGCAGGTCGAGCGGCGCGCCGTCGATCATCGCGAGAAGCTCGCTTTCGAAATCATCGCCGAAATAACCGCGCAAGGATTCTTCGAAATCCGTCGGGCATTCGACGCGGATCGCCTGCGGCATGTCGGCGGGTTCGAGATCGGCTTTCAGCAGATCCTGAAAAAGTTTCAGTTCGGCTTCGGATAATTCTTCCGCGCCATATTTCGACCCGTCAAAATAAGAAGATGCGCGGTCATATTTATCGACAAGCGCCAGATAGGCGATGAGAATAGTGCGCGGATTTACTTCCATCCCGGCGCGTTCGATATGCCAGTCGAGGCGCGCCCAGTGGCGAATGATGCCATAGCAGCGTTCGACGATCGCGTTACGGTCTTTCGATCCGATATACTTGCGAAAGCGCATGTAATCGCCGACGGACGAATCCATCGGAACGCGTGTGTTCTGTTGCATGCGTTCGAAAATTTCAAGAACGGCTTTGATACGGGCTGCTGGTGTCATAATGAGGGTCTTCTACCAGCTTTACTTCCTAACTTAAACTACTAACTTATATAAAAATGACGGGCCGAAGGTTCGTCATTCCCGACAAATGAGCGCAGCGAATGCAGATCGGGGACCCAGCATGATAAGGAGCGGCCAAAGGCCGCACATTATTTGTACTGGATTCCCTTCCCATCGCTTTAAAACCTGCGGTTTTATAAGCTCTGCCGGGAATGACGGCGTAATAGCGGCCCGATCGTACATTTAGGAGAGAATAATGACTGACCTTTTTGATTCTATTAAATTAGGCGATATCAGCGCCAAAAACCGCATTATGATGGCCCCCCTGACCCGTAGCCGCGCCGGCAAGAGCCGTACCCCCAATGATTTGATGGCCCAATATTACGCCCAGCGGGCGAGCGCCGGGCTGATCGTCTCGGAAGCCACCGCCATCTCGGCGCAAGGTTACGGCTGGGCAGATGCGCCGGGCATTTATGAAGACTCACATGTCGAAGGCTGGAAAAAAACCACCGAAGCCGTGCATGCCAAGGGCGGCAAGATCGTTCTCCAGCTCTGGCATATGGGCCGCCTGAGCCATCCGGACTTCCATGATGGCGACGCGCCGGTTGCACCAAGCGCGATTACCCCGACAGGATCGGCAAACACAGATGAAGGCAAGAAACCTTATGTCGAGCCGCGTGAATTGCGCATCGAGGAAATCAAGGCAATTATTCAGGATTATGTCGCTGCCGCCGCACGTGCGCTGGAAGCCGGATTTGACGGCGTGGAAATTCACGGCGCGAACGGTTACCTGATCGACCAGTTCCTGAAAGACAATTCAAACCAGCGAACCGATGAATATGGCGGATCGATCGAGAATCGCGCACGCTTTGCGCTCGAAGTCGTGAAAGCCGTCACCGATGCGATCGGCTCCGACAGGGTCGGCATTCGTCTTTCTCCGACGGGCAATAACGGCGGGATCGCGGACAGCGACCCGATTGCGCTCAATACCTATCTCGTGAAAAAGCTCAATGAATTCGACCTGGCGTTTCTTCATGTACGTGAAGACCTTGTCGATGGCAAAAAACCGGCAGGTTGGGTGAGTACCGCTATTCGTGAAAATTATAAAGGCAAATTATTGCTCAACGGCAATTATACGAAAGAACTTGCGACAGAAGCATTGAAGAATGATGAAGGCGATGCGATCGTTTTCGGAAGACTCTTTATCGCCAATCCGGATCTTGTAGAGCGTTTCAAAAAAGACGCGCCGCTCAATCCGCCGAACATGAATGGATTCTACAAGGGCGGAGATGAAGGCTATACGGATTATCCTGCGCTCGCAGCTTAATGCGGCGGATGCGGTGTCAGGCCGGGCAGAACCACAATCGGCTGGGCATGCTCGCCTTTGCCGAGGACGGAGAGGTGAAACTGCCAGCGCATCTCATGGATATCTGCCGGAGTCATGAATGATTTAACCATGCTGATCGCATGTTTCTGAGATTGAGGCATGTGCTTGATTCCCTGTTTTATTATTTTTTCGAATCGTAACACGAAAAGCCCCGGATAACAAAAACCCGCCCCCGGTCTTAAAACCTGAGGCGGGTTTTTTCGGCGCTGCAAAAATCAGCAGCCTGAATTATTTAACGATAGCACCGTCTTTTGTTTTGACTTTAGTGCCGTCAGCAAGTTCCCACTCGCCGTCTTTCGCAGGTGTTTTTACGCCATCGGCAGCAACGACGAATACTTTGTCGCCTTCGATAGAAACTTTAGTGCCGTCTTTCAGCGTAGCTTCTTTAGCTTCCGTTGCGGCAGGAGCAGCAGCTGGAGCTGCGGCTTCTGTTGCTGCTTCTGGTTTGGCAGCGTCAGCAGCGTGTGCGACAGGGGACATAGCGATAACAGCCAAAGCTGCCAATGCGATTACTTTTTTCATTGTATTACAGTCCTTAAAATATGTGAGAAGTTGATGCCTCCGATCCGGAGGGATCGTTAGCAGAAGTTAGCTAATCGCGAATCCAATTTTGAATCAATGGGGGCTGGAAAATATATTTAGAAAGCCCCTATCTTTGTCGTAATCAGCCTTCGGTGCGATAGTTCGGTGCTTCGGAGGTGATCGTCACGTCATGGACATGGCTTTCGCGGAAACCGGCCGATGTCATGCGAATGAACTCGGCCTTCTCTTTCATTTCCTTAATGGTGGCAGAGCCGGTGTAACCCATTGCCGCGCGCAATCCACCGACCATCTGGTGCAATACATTCGACATTGCGCCCTTGTAAGGAACACGGCCCTCAATGCCTTCCGGCACCAGCTTGTTGCTTTCCCGGACCTTGCCCTGGAAATAACGATCGGCGGAACCGCCGACCATCGCGCCGACCGATCCCATGCCGCGATAGGATTTATAAGACCGGCCTTGATAGAGAATGACTTCACCCGGCGCTTCATCAGTACCTGCGAATATACCGCCCATCATGGCGCAGTCCGCGCCGGCGGCGATCGCTTTCGCGAAATCGCCGGAATATTTGATCCCGCCATCGGCGATGACCGGCACGCCCTGTTTGTGACATTCTTCGACGGCGTTCATGATCGCGGTCAGTTGCGGGACACCGACACCGGCGACGATACGCGTCGTGCAAATGGAACCCGGGCCGATCCCGACTTTCACCGCATCCGCGCCCGCATCGATCAAAGCTTTCGCCGCATCGCGTGTCGCAATATTGCCAGCAATGATCTGTAATTTATTGCCGCGCGCCTTGCGGATTTTAGATACGGTTTCAAGGACCGATTTTGAGTGGCCGTGCGCCGTATCGACAACGACGACATCAAGTTCGGCATCCGCCAATGCAATTGCGCGGTCATAACCGTTATTGTCGCCGGTGCCGACAGCCGCGCCGACCAGCAGGCGGCCCTTCTCATCCTTACAGGCGTTCGGGAATAATTGCGACTTCTCGATATCTTTGACCGTCATCAACCCGATGCATTTTTCACTGTTATCGACGATAAGAAGTTTCTCGATACGGTGCTTGTGAAGAAGTTTTTTCGCTTCTTCCTTGTCGATGGAATTATAGACCTTGATCAAATTCTCGCTGGTCATCAGTTCGCGGATCTGTTGTTTCGGATCTGCTGCAAAACGCACGTCGCGGTTGGTCAGGATACCGACCAGCTTGCCGTTGCTCTCCGTTACCGGCAATCCCGAGATGCGGTAGAGCTGCATGATCTCTAATGCCTGCGCGAGCGTCATCTGCGGCTCGATGGTGATCGGGTTTGTCACCATACCGGATTCAAATCTTTTCACGCGGCGGACTTCCTCGGCCTGCTGATCGATCGTCATGTTGCGGTGAATGATGCCAAGCCCGCCATTCTGCGCCATGGCGATCGCCATTTCCGCTTCGGTCACCGTATCCATCGCGGCGGAAAGAATTGGAATATTGAGCGTGATCTCGCGGGTCAGTTTCGTAGATGTGTTGACATCGGTCGGCTGCACGCTTGAGGCGGCGGGCACCAAAAGCACGTCATCGAATGTCAGGCCGTCACGGATTTTATCTTGGAGGAGCATGCAAATTCCCTTTTCCAGCATGGGATGAATTTGCATTGAATTCATACAGAGACAGGTCGAAAAAGTAAAGGATTATGCTTTTTCCCGGCATAAGCGGGCTTTTCAAAATTTTCTTTACTTTCAATACATTATGGAATATTAAGAGGGTCTCACTTAAATAGCGGCGAATATGAACGACAGCGATCAGACAGATATTCTGGCGAACGCCATAGAGACTGCAGAAATCCTTCACGGATATCTGACGGGGTTTCATCCGCTGCGCAGCGACAAGCTCGACCAACTGATCGAACAGGCTCCTGACGAAACACGCAAAAAGAAATTCATCCGCCTTAAAGAATTTTTATCCCTTTACGAGATCGACAGCGCGACAGAGAAACAGTCGAGACTCTGGGCAAACCAGATTCATATTTTTTCACAGCTCGCACGTAAATATGTCGAGAGACACAATGAAGCACCGGCAAGCCAGGCGATTCTTCTCGGCTATTTCCTCGACCTTCTTCGCGACGATCTGCGCCTCGATTTCAATACAAAGGCAAAACAATATGAATTGTCGTATGAAGACGTTCTGCATCGCCTGAGCAAACGCGTCGACAGCAAAGGTGCCAAGCTGCCGCAAACAGCAAAAGATCGCCATGATTTCACCTATGGCGACCGCAAATCACTGAATGAATGGCTGCGCTCGCCAAAATCGCGTGATTTCAAAGTCGCCCTGCCGGCGATGATCAAACATTACGAAGACAACCATCAGATCATGGCCATCGCGCAGATTATGAAGGCCGGTCGCGATTCCGAGATCGCCTTCTTTCCCGAACAGATGCTTAAATATAACGAGGGAAAAACCTATTACACGGCAGATGAAAAAGAAGCTGCCCGGCACCTGAAAGTGCCGCTCGATTTCACGATCGGCCTTGGTGAATTACCCGAGGATGAATGCGTCATCGCCAAATTCAAGATCGAGACCTATAAAAAGATCCGCAATTTCATCGCGCATGAATTCGAGAATATCCGCGAGCTTAACCGGGCGGCCGCCGTCATGGCGCTGGCCTTCCCGGATTATAACGACTTCACGAAATATGTATTGAACAAGGCCACTTACAATCCTGACACCCAGTCGCTTGAGCTGCAAAAAATCATTGATACGTCGCATCTCTATTTCGTCGATAACGATTACCGGGCTTGGGGCGAATTGCTTCTCGATCAGGGCCCGTCGCGTTTCTTTTATCTGAAAGTCGCGCATTATCTCGACGATATTCCACGTAATGACAAAGGCAAGATCCTGATCGGCCAGCTCGATCGCCAGCTTTACAATCACGTGGCGGAGCTTGTCGGTGTCTGCACGCCGGAAGATTGCGAACGTTACAAAGATTTGAAAATCGTCCGTGATGTCCAGTCGATCATCCGGATCAAGGAAGAATATCGCGAAGACACTGAATTCCTGAAGGACGAGATGGTGGGCTTGCGCGATATCAATATCGACGGCGCACGTTTCGGGAAGCCCGGCTGGCGTTTTGGCCGCCTGTCCTATGATGACGATCGCTTCTTTATCGTCGGCCGCTTTACCAAGTCCTGCGAATATATCGACGGCCACTGGGGCAACACGGTCAAGGAAGGTTACAAAAACCGTTCCAGCACATTCTACTGCCTCTTTGATGAAAGAGACCGCATCATCGCGCACTCATGGACTTACCGCTCCATGGATACGCTTGACATTCTGTTCGACGGCTTCGAAGCCGACCAGAACGAAGTGCGGGTGACCGAAGACCTGCTGCGGGAAATCATCAAGGAAATCGAGAAGGATCGCCCAGGCCATCGATTTGATATCGGCACCTCCGCTTCACAATTCAGCGGGATCGAGAGCGTCAAGACGATCGTGCCCGGCGAAGAACGCGCGGACGCTGTTAAAATCGTCGATGTGAGAAAGATCTTTGATGTAAACCGGATGGTCAACGAAGCCGAAGTCGCGCCGACGATTATTGAGAACGGTGAAAGTGTCGAGAGTCTCGAACATCACAGGGATATGGTCGGGCCGCAATTGCCCAAACCTGTTTAGCCTTTAGCTTTTAACCTTTGAACCCCGTCGCCAGAACAAAGCCTTCCGAACTTTCCTTGCGGCTGGCCGCAGGTTTGACATGCTTGACGACCTTAAAGCTTTTCTTCATGCGCGCCAGGAGTTCGTTCTCGGTCCCGCCCTGAAAAACTTTGGCGACAAACGTGCCGCCGGGCTTCAAAACTTCCGTTGAGAATTCATAGGCGGCTTCAACGAGCGCCATGATACGCAGGTGGTCGGTCTGGTGATGGCCGATCGTATTCGGCGCGATATCCGACATGACGACATCGGCCTGTCCGCCCAGCGCTTCTTTCAATCTGTCGGGTGCCGTCTCATCCATAAAATCGAGCTGCATAAATATTACGCCGTCGAGAGGCTCGATCTCGAGCAGGTCGATCGCGACGATCTTCGCACAGCCTTTTTCAACGGCGACCTGACACCAGCCGCCGGGAGCCGCGCCGAGATCGACGACATTCATGCCCTTCTTCAAAATCGGAAACCGTTCATCGATTTCCTTGAGCTTGTAGGCTGCGCGCGAGCGATAGCCTTCACGGTTGGCTTTCTGGACGTACGGGTCGTTGATATGGCGCTCGAGCCACTGATTGGACGAGTTCTTGCGCGACTTGGCGTGCTGGACCTTCTGGGTCAGCTCGCGCCCCGTTCGGCGATTGCTCTTGCTGCTATTGGGTTTCTTACCTTTGGTCATTACAGGATCATTATCAGGGATGACGATATAAAAGCCATAAAGAAAATACTTAAAGACGCGGCGAGGTAAATCGGGCCCTTGGTATAAGGGGACAAATATGACAGCAAGAGGTAAATCGCGATAAAGACGGAATAGACGATCAGGCCGCGCTGAAACGAATCCATCTTGATCCAGCCGGTGAAGCCTGAATTAAAGCCCGTAGAAGCCATAATCTCCATTTGAAGACGAAGCGAGGCAATACAGATAATCACGAAAAACAAGGCTTTGAGCTTCTGCGCTTTGTGCACGATAAGAACGGCGACCGGCAACCACAAAAGATCGACCCATTCCGGGACCAGAAGATGGAAAATATTCTGCAGCGACTCCATAGATTTCCTCTTTGTTTACTCTTAGATTAGCCTTGCAACCTCCCGTCAGGTATACAATTAAATACAGGCAAAGGAATGACTTAAATGCGCCCCCTGAACGCTTCCCGGCCCGTTTTTATCAGATTTGTAATTTTCACCCTCCTTTTGGTGTCTTTTTTATATCCGCAGACAGGCGAAGCGCGTGGTCCCGGCAATATGAACCTGATCCGGGATGAGGAAATCGAGAGCTATCTCAAGGACTGGACCGCAGGCATCATTCATGCGGCGGGCATGTCGTCCGACCAGGTCAATATCGTTCTCGTTCAAAGCCCTGACGTAAATGCCTTTGTCGCATATAAAGAAATGTTTTTATTAACATTCCTACATC
>JBEHYB010000006.1:0-42838 GCA_048498395.1 Pseudomonadota bacterium | reverse complement strand
GCAACACGATCGCCGACGTACAAGGGCAGATCGCCCAGGCAACGCGATATCAGGAACGCATTGCCGAGCTGCTGACCGAGCTGCAGCCGCGGATCGACTCCGGGGACGTCTCCACTTTGATTAATTTCGCTATTCGCCATTTTTATCTCCGTTTCGGCGGATACTATTTTTTATATTACATTATGTCAATATAATATTGATTAGTTTTGTAAATAAGCGTATTTATGGGGCGAGTAAAACATGACCCTCCCGGAAAACCCACCCAAACGATATCTGAAACCTGTGTCGACCGGCCTGACCGTCGAGCACTTGTCGAAGACATATAAGAAACGCCCTGTACTGCGCGATGTATCGGTCACAGTCCAGCGCGGGGAAGCCGTGGCGCTGCTCGGCCCGAACGGTGCGGGCAAGACCACCTGCTTTTATATCATTACCGGCCTGATCCCGCCCGACGGCGGCACGATCTCGCTTTACGGCCAGGAAATCACCAGCCTGCCGATGTATCGCCGCGCGCGGCTCGGGATCGGCTACCTGCCGCAGGAAGCCTCCATTTTCCGCGGATTGTCAGTCGAGGAAAATATCCGCGCCGTCGTCCAGACCCAGGATATCAGCGCCGAAGACCAGGAAGGACTGCTTGAGGACCTGCTGGTCGAATTCTCGGTTTCACATCTGCGCCGCACCCCGGCGATCGCTCTCTCTGGCGGTGAACGCCGCCGTGTCGAGATCGCCCGCGCCCTTGCCTCGCGCCCCCAGTTTATTCTTCTTGATGAGCCGCTGGCCGGTATCGACCCGATCGCGGTGAACGATATCCGCACCCTGATCGGCTATCTGAAAAATCGTGGTATCGGCGTGCTGATTACCGACCACAACGTCCGCGATACGCTGGGGATCGTCGATCGCGCCTATATCCTGCATGATGGCAAAGTCCTCACCGAAGGCTCCCCGGAAGAAATCGTCGGCGATGACGAAGTCCGCCGGGTCTATCTGGGCGAAGGGTTTAGCCTTTAATCAATTTCTGCTATACTGGTTCCATGGCCAATAAGCTCACCCAGTCCCTCGATCTCCGCCAGCAGCAAAACCTTGTGATGACCCCGCAGATGCAGCAGGCCATTAAGTTGCTGCAGCTGTCGAATGTCGAGCTTCAGGACTATCTCGAAGAGGAAATTGCCCAGAACCCGCTTCTTGAAAAAGTCGAAAACGACACGTCCGACGACGAAGACGACCGCCCGGAAGAAAAGCCGGGGCCGCCGCAGGATGAAGGTGACGACGATTTCGATGCGGGCACCAGCAGCATGTCTGGCAGCGGCTCTTCAAGCCGTTCGGATTTCAGCGAAGACGAACGCACGCTCGAACAAACTGTCGCGCGCGAAAAGAATTTACATGATCACCTGATGGAACAGCTTACTATCAGTGCGGAAGACGCGCTCGACAAGACGATCGGCACACTGCTTCTCGACCGTCTCGACGAAGCCGGGTATTTACGCGAGTCGGCCGAAGATCTTGCCGACCAGCTCGGTGTTTCGCTCGCGCGCATGGAAAGCCTGCTCACTCGCCTTAAAAAATTCGACCCTGCCGGGATATTCGCTTTCAATCTTTCCGAATGTCTGATGCTGCAGTTAGAGGACCGCGGCGTTCTCGACAAGCCGATGAAATTGCTGCTTGAACACCTGCATCTGCTGGGCCAGCATGATTATGCAACCCTCGCACGGATCTGTGATGTGCACCCCAATGTCATCAAGGAAATGGCGCAGGAATTGCGCACGCTGCACCCGAAACCCGCGGCTCTTTTCGATCATTCCGTCGCCCAGACAGCCATTCCCGATGTGCTGATGCGCAAACTGCCAAAAGATAAAGGCGGCGGCTGGCGCGTTGAACTCAATGCCGACACTTTGCCGCGCGTTCTCGTCAACCAGCAATATTATACGGACGTTGCCGACAGGACGACCGACAAGAAAGAGCGTGAATACCTGATCACGCAACTTAATAATGCCAACTGGCTGGCCAAGGCGCTCGACCAGCGCGCGCAGACCATCCTGAAAGTGGCATCAGAAATCGTCGAACGGCAGGATGCGTTTTTCCTGTTCGGCATTGAATTCCTGACCCCGCTCACCTTGCGTGAAGTCGCCGATGCCATCGGCATGCATGAAAGTACCGTCAGCCGCGTCACGACGGGAAAATTTATCGGCACGCCGCGCGGCCTGTTCGAACTTAAATTCTTCTTTACCTCGAGCATCGAGGGCTCGGACGGCGGCAGCGTCTCCTCCGAAGCCGTAAAATCGAAGATCAAAACGCTGATCGACGCGGAAGACGCGAATGATATTCTCTCCGACGACGATCTTGTCGATATGCTGCAAAAAGACGGCATCGAAATCGCCCGCCGAACCATCGCCAAATACCGCGAAGCGATGAATATCCCCTCTTCTGTCCAGCGCAGGCGTATCAAGAAAAGCTAGATATCTTCCTTCCCTGTCATTCTGAGCGCAAGCGAAGAATCTAGATTGAAAGCAGCCTGGATCCTTCGCATTCGCTCAGGATGACAATACAGGCACCAGCCGCGCTGTGATCGCTCTGGTAAAACTTCTAAATATCAATCAACTCGACATCGTCTTCCGTCAAAGCCTGGCCGAAGAATTTCGTGGCGCTTGCCGCAAAACGCGCCGGGTCGTCGGTCGCAAAAAATCTTGTGCTTCCGACAGTTGATGTCTGATCAAATTCAAGCTCGTTCGCCGCCGCCTCACCGCTATTGATCAGGATCACGCCATCTCCGAGAATTTTGCGCAATTTATTTTCAAACAGGGGAAAATGCGTACAGCCGAGGATCAGCGTATCCGGCGCATCGTCACCCTCGAACATCGGTGCAATATATTTGCGCAACGTCATCTCGGCGATATCGTCATCCGCCCAGCCTTCTTCCGCCAGCGCCACCAGCATCTGGCACGCCTGCGATGTTACGCGCACGGCAGGATTTAATTTCTTAAGCATATTCGAATATGCAGCGCTACGCACCGTGCCGTAAGTCGCAATCACACCGATATGATTGTTGCGGGTTTTCTCGATCGCCGCGCGCGAAGCCGGCTCTATCATCCCAAGCACCGGCAATGCTCCCGCCATTTTCTCAACTGCGCCTAATGCATGTGTCGATGCCGTGTTACAGGCGACGACGATCGCGCTGACATCATGTTTTAAAATGGCCTTTGTTAAGGTTTCACTGTAACGGATGACTGTTTCGGGGCTTTTCGTGCCGTAAGGCAGGCGCGCCGTATCGCCAATATAAATATATGATTCAGTAGGGAATTTTGCCTGCAACGCTTTAAGAACCGTTAATCCGCCAATTCCAGAATCAAAAACGCCTATCGTTCCACTTTTTATTTTATTTTTTTGGGGCATTTATTTTTTCTTTATCCTTTTTTTAGCTAATTTCAGTGATACAATAAATATATGCATTTTGCTAATAATCTGCATCCCACCCGGGCCCGATGGTTCCGGTCCTTTACGGACCTGTGTCGCCGTCCCGTCCCTTCCAGCCTAAAAAGGAGCTAACTATGGAATTGAGCGTTCACGGAAAACAAATGAACGTAGGCGATGCCCTGCGCGCACATGTTAAAGATAAACTGGAAGACATAAATTCGAAATTTTTTAACCGTGCCTTTGATACCGTCGTGACTTTTGCACCGGAAGGCCACGCTTTTATCAAGACACATATTTCGCTGAAAGTCGGCAAGGACATCATGGTGACGGCCACTGCGACGGAAGCAGATGCCTATGTCGCGTTCGAAGCGGCGGCTGCAAAAATTGCCAAACAACTGCGCCGTTACAAGACACGCCTGCGCGATCACCACGAGCGTATCGAACAAACGCCGGAATCAGAAATGATCAAGGCGCGCGATTACACACTGGCAAGCGAAACACTTGACGGTGCGGGCGCAGAGCCGGAAGTTGAAAGCGTTGAAACCGGAAGCGATCCATTGATCGTCGCCGAAATGCCGATGCAGATTCAAAAAATGTCTGTATCGGAAGCCGTGATGCGTCTCGATCTCGCAGGTCACACCGCGCTGCTTTTCCGCAACCCGAAAAGTAATACGCTCAACATGGTTTACAAACGCGCCGATGGAAATATCGGCTGGGTCGAGCCACAGGAAGAATTACGCAAGGCAATGGCTGCCGAATAAACGGAATAAAATTAGTTCCACGAAATATTAGAAAAATATATTAGACAGATAACGCTTATAAAAGAACCCCGCCATACAGCGGGGTTTTTATTGAGCCGGCAATTTCCGCTTTGCAGTAAAAAATCTTTCTTGCATCGCCTAACGAACCTGTTTTTTTGCTGGCCGCGACTCATATAAATGTGTATTCAAGATCCCGTAATGAAGATCACTTTTCGGGGAGAAAAGATTTCATGCCAGAAAACTACAATGAGCACGTTGAGTTCAATGCGTTTATCCTTGGCCTTCGCGCGATAGATCAAAAACAAATTCTGCAAAACATATCATGGAAGATCGGTCGCCAGACGAACGCTGACATGACATGGATCTCGGAACAACTTCTATTGTCTGAAGCGCGAGAATCATCCGGTATCGGCGACGGCGTTGCCATCGCGCACCTGAAATCGACTCCGTTGAAAACGCCTTTCATCCTGGTTGCAAAACTTGATGAGCCGGTTTCTTTCAATGCAGCCGACGACGTGCCGGTCGATATCGTCTGCGCCGTTTTGTCGCCGCAGATGGACGGGCCGCTGCACCTGCAAAGGCTGGCGCGCGTCACGCGTATTTTCCGCGATCCGCAGATGCTGGAAAAACTCCGCGCTGCGACCAATGAACAGGAAATGGCCGAAATTCTGCGGCCGGAAAACCGCCAGTTCCTCGCCGCCTAAACCCCATAAAAAAACCGCCCCGAAAGGCGGTTTTGTTTTATTCGTAGATCCTTCTTAATTTACTGAAGCGTAATCGGCTCCATATCGTTCTGACGGGCCGTCATCACGGCACCTTCCAGGCTTTCAACAACCGCGAGGGGCGCACCATCCGCGCCATACAGCCTGTAAGCCTCGCGACCCATGACATTGACTGGCTTGATATAGGCGATTTGATTTAATCCGAATGCCAGGAAATCCTGATTTGATAGATTTCTAAGAATCTGGCGACCTTCTTCGATCTTATTTTCGATTTTATTTTGCATGTTCTTCACCGTTTCAAAAATTGTACCATAATTTTACGGCCTTTGCCGCGAAAATATAGATAACAAAGTTACTGTTTCTGACCGTCTTTAACCTGAACATCGATCGCCTGATGATCAGCCCCGTTCTTAAGATGGCCATTGCTCAGCGATTTACCGCTCTTGATCTCAATTTTACGCGCGGTCGATTCGGGCTCGATACGTTTCATGTCGATATGAAGCAACCCGCTGTCAAGCGATGCGCCAAGTATCTCGATGCCATCGGCAAGCACAAAGCTGCGCTGGAACTGACGTGAGGCGATACCACGGTGCAGATATACTTTACCCGGGTCTTCTTCCTGTTTGCCGCGAATAGTAAGCTGGTTCTGTTCGGCCTGAATATCAAGCTCGCCCATCGCAAAGCCTGCCACTGCCAGCGTAATACGCAATCCGTCTTCGCCGGTCTGTTCGATATTGTAGGGAGGATATCCCTCGGACGCATGCTTCTTCACACGGTCGAGCGTGCGTTCAAACTGGTCGAAACCGAGGAATAGGGGTGAGTCGAATAGGGATAGTCTGGTCGTCATAGATAAACTCCTCTTATGAGCAAGTTTCAGATTTCACGGACCGCCCGCACCATGCAGCGCAGTCCTTTAATCACAATATAGGATATGGAAGATTTATTTCAAGTTAAGCCGTGAGCTTGACCAGCGCGCGTTCCTTGACAAAAGCCCGGTCGCAATAGCCGCAATCAACCCGGTCGACACTGTCAAACGTGTAATAAACGAGGGGGTGACCCAACGGGCCGCCGCCGCCATCGCAGCAGACCTGGTCCGCCGAATTGGGGACCGTGATGATTTCCGGGGTCAGGGCTTTTGTATCTGTCATTACGAAAATTCTCGTGAACTGATTATTTACCACTCTTTTTATAAACTGAAGCCCATGGAAAACAAGAGGATCGTTACGGCTTCCTTTATCGACAATCCTGCCATCAAAGGCCGGGAAGACAAGTTTTTATGCCTGAACGTCTCCATCGCCTCGGTTATCGACAGCTGGAAAGACTCTCTTTTCGCCCATGAATGGGTGAAACCGGATGGCAGCCTGAAAAAACCGAATGAGCTGAATGAGGCGAACCGCCTCAAACGCCTCGAAATCGAGACCGCCCTCCATGAAGGCCGCCCCCTGTTCAAGCCCGTTTTAGGGCTTGGCATGATGGATAATGTCGAAATCGGCAGTGGCAAGGATGTCTTGATGACCCTGGCCAGCCTGGCCCAGGATTCCCTGCCGGTTCATATCCCCAAATCACATGCTGATGATTTTAAACTGTTTTTGCGTTAGACTGGTATATGGCCTCTCCTTCGACCCAGCGCGGTAACATCTTTTTCTACATTCTGATCGGTATCGTTCTTTTCGCGGCGCTGACCTATGCGATGTCGCGCAGCTCCGTCGGCGTGAAAGATATCAACGACGAGAAAGCCCGCCTCGCGGCTTCTGAAATCATCACTTACGGTTTGCAGGTGAAAGACGGCGTTTCAAAACTGAGACTGCGCGGCTGCACCGAAGGTCAGCTCGATTTCACGACCAGCATGTATACCAAGATCAGCGGCGCGGCGATCATGCCGGCCAACACGAATTCCCCGTCCAATGACACATGTGACGTGTTTTCCGCAAGCGGCGCAGGCATAAATCCTTCCATCGCCCCTGCGCTTTCAACGCTTCCCGGCGGCGCGTCAACCTCGTTGCCACAGCTCGGCCATGGCAGCGTCTATGTCTTCCAGCAATCGAATGTCGGCACGGATGCCGCCGCCGGCACGGCTTCGGCGAACGAACTGGTCTTCGCGCTGAACTGGATCGACACCAAGGTCTGCCTGAAAATAAACGATATGCTGGGCGTGACAAATGCGAGTACGACCGCGCCGCCGACCATGTCATCGCTGACAGGCGTGGGCGCTTACACGAACGGCGCTTTCACAGGTTCCCCGATCAACAGCGCAGCGGGAACGGTCGGTAAAACCGCGTTCTGCGCCACCGTCACCTCGGAAGGCAACCGCTTCTACCAGGTGCTGCTCGCGCGCTAAAAGACTATATTTTACGCCACTTCGAGCCGCCCGGCACGTCTTCGACGGAAATTCCCTTTGCAGCCAGTTCAGCGCGGATTTCATCGGCCAGCTTGAAGTCTTTCGCCTTCTTGGCATCGATGCGCTTCTGGATAAGCTCCTCGATCCATGACGTATCGCCTTCAACCTTATAGCCAAGCCAGACATCCGGCTCCTGCTGTAAAATACCTAACATCGCGCCCATACCGAGGAGCTGGCTATTCAATACGGATTTGTCCTGCTCCGTCGAAATCAGGGTGTGAAAGCGTGTGATCGCGAGCGGTGTGTTGAGATCATCTGCCAGCGCCTCGAGAAATTCGCGGTCGAGCTCGACGACAGCGAGCGGCTCGTCCTGCAGGGATTTCAGCACGGTGTAGAATTTATCGAGCTGGGCTTTTGTCTGATCGAGAAGTTTCTGGCTCCAGTCCAGCGGCGCGCGGTAATGCCCGGACAGCAGCGCGAAACGAATGATTTCGCCTTTTATGCCCTGCTCGATCAGGTCGTGAACTGTTGTGAAATTCCCCAATGATTTCGACATTTTCTCGCCTTCGACGGTGACGAAACCGTTATGAATCCAGCCCTTCGCGAAAGACGACAGATCATGGCTTCCATGCGCGCAGCAGCTTTGCGCGATCTCGTTTTCGTGATGCGGGAATTTCAGGTCCGCGCCGCCGCCATGGATATCGAACGGAAGCCCCAGATGTTTCTCCGCCATCGCCGAACATTCGATATGCCAGCCCGGACGGCCATAACCCCAGGGACTGTTCCAGCCTGGCTGTGTGCCCGTACTCGGCTTCCACAAAATGAAATCGGCAGCATCGCGTTTGTACGGCGCAACCTCGACACGCGCGCCTGCGATCTGGTCGTCGCGAGAACGGCCCGACAGACCGCCATATTCATTGAATGACGGCACATTGAACAGCACATGGCCATCGGCGGCATATGCATGACCGCGTTCGATCAGCTGTTCAATCAGCGCAATCATTTCTGCGATATGTTCGGTGGCACGGGGCTGGATATCGGGAGCGGCTACGCCAAGGGCAGCCAGATCCTCGTTGTAGATCCGCTCGAATTTGCGGGTAAGAACGTCAATGGCTTCACCGTCTTCCGCGCTCGCCGCGATAATTTTGTCGTCGACATCCGTGATGTTCGAGACATATGTAACTTTTGGAAAGAGGTGACGCAGCACTCTGACGAGCTGGTCAAAGATAACCGCCATCCGCGCGTTGCCAATATGAGCATAGCTGTAAACTGTCGGTCCACAGGCGTAGAGTCTGACATGGTTTTGGTCTATCGGTCTGAAGTCTTCTTTTTCGCGCGTCAGCGAATTGTAAAATCTTAATGTCGTCATGTCTGGCCAGTAAAAGCTTTGAAAATTATACTATCCGGCCAAGGTAGAAGTTACTTGCAGCAGTCGCAAGCACAGTTTTCTTTACAGTGGCCGCCGTCCTTTTTGGAACAGTCGCATTTCGTACAGTGACATGTACCGCAGCCGCATGAATGATCAGACATAAGAAAAACCCTTAATTTCGCTGATTTTACGATATGAACGAGTATAGCATAAACAAGTCCAGAAATATATGTTTATGAAATATTCGCGTCAGGGATTGCGTGACGCTTCCGAATAAATCGGATCAACCTTGCTATAAATTTACACTGATCCAGATTTATACTTCAGCCTCAACGGATTTGATCGCGCATTTGTCCGCACCTATGAAAGTACTGCCTATAGTCTCGATATGGAGATTTTAGAAATCGCAGACAATAGGCGCTTTGTTAACCTCAAAAACGCTGACTAAATCAGGCAGTTTTAATGATAAAAGCATTAACTTTATTAATTATTAAGTAATAGTTATAAAAAAACCAAGTTTCCGTGTCATAAAGCTTGCATTTTCATAACTTATGATATATGGATTTTCAAATTTTACTGCATGAGGCTGAAGATGGTCGAAGTTACTGCGCAATCATATTTTGAAGCCCTTCCGAATTATCGGAAAGGTTTGGATATTATAGAATTGCCTGAACATCTCGCTGAAAATAGCGATACACGCTATGTCGTTCTTAGAAAATCCGAGAGAAAAAATGGACTATTGTGGCTGATCGCGCCCATAAAAAGGCTGGATACATTTGAAGACTCATCTAATGAAACAAAAACACCGGCAAATGATCCGCATGTTATAACCGCTGCCTTTCATGATAGTGATAATCAAACCGGAATACTTTTTTTTCACTTGAAAAAAACATCTTATATCCTGGTAGATTTGCATCAGGCTAAACTACTGGATACGGAATCGATTATAAAAGCCGGATACTTCCCTCAAATAATCGGCAAGACTCTCTCCAGAGAATTTGGTCACACGCAAGCAATCACCAATAAGATTCTTGCAAAACCGCCGGAAGCAATGCCCAAGGCTTACAGGCAATATGTCGAATTGAGCAATCCTGGAAATATCAGCATCAAAAACAGTGTCTGGGAAATTATACTTAAAAACAGAGCAACCCCGATAATGGATAAGATAGATCTTATCAATCATCTGGAAAGCATGCGGATTCGAATCCAGAACTTAATCGATTGGAATAATTTTACTGTAAACGAAGCTAAAGATCACCTTAGCGGTATCTGGGGACCTGAAAAACAAACAGAAGAAGGTAAGCCGGCTACGCTTATTGAAAAACAATATCAAGATCTTGCCGCCTACATACCCGAAGACCTTTTTGAATTGAACGATGAAGGCGCAACGCCGCTTTTTCGCATGCTTCAAAGAGGATATATTTCAGAATTAGCCTATCTAAATTTATCGAATTTCTCTGATGAGAGTGATCAACCCGCGCCTTTCACGCTCGAGAACCTTATAAAGTCACATGAAAAATACAAAAATATTTTCCTAAACGGCCACAGCGAAGACGTTAAGATTCAAAAATCAGTAAAAGAGGAGCTGCTCAAGCTTTTAGAAGATTACAAAGCAGGAAAACTGGATTTGTCGCCGCTGGTTCAGGAAATCAAAAAGGAAGAAACTATCGTTCAGCATGAAGATGCTGCAGGATATCCTCAATCCACATCTTTGGCCTCTCTGTTCAATGCGGGCGCGATTCAGGAAAGAACCCTTCGGTTTATTGGGCCTGTGGCCCAGACATTGGGCGATATCGTCAAATTGCATGAAGAAAATTCTGATTTTCTTGCCGATATATACGGGTTGAAAAACAGGGGCAAAATTTACCAGGACATTAAAGCTGAACTTGCCCCGTTACTGAAACCGTTTATGGGCTAACCTAGTCGCTGATTGAATACCGGTATGGTAAAATATCCATACCGATGTTATCAATTTCAAATGACTGGTGCCGACGAAACTCCTACTTTCACGCCGAAATTCGACGAAAACGGTTTGATCCCGGCGATCGCGCAGGACCACGTGACCGGCGAAATACTGATGCTCGCCTATATGAACGCGCAAAGTCTGCAGCTTTCCCGCGAGAGCGGCGAGGCGGTTTACTGGTCGCGTTCTCGTAACTCTCTCTGGAAAAAAGGCGAGACTTCCGGCCATATCCAGAAAATCCGCCAGATCCTCGTCGATTGCGATCAGGACGCGCTCATTCTCAAAATCGAACAGATCGGTGGCAGCGCCTGCCATACCGGCCGCCGCAGCTGTTTTTACCGGGAAATAGCTACATCTTCGGGTAACGCGCTGCGTTTTATGGATTAAGCAAATAATATCGAAATAAAATTACTTCTAACTCACTGAAAATTTTAGATAAATTTTATTTAAGCTTTATACGTTTTATTAACTTGCGGGGCGTATCCTTAAATATGGGGGAGGAACGCGCACGCGCCCCATTCGTTGGCTTTTTCATAAACTCTCAGGATGGGACATGTCCGCCGTTGAAATGATAGAAGATTTTCATGAGCATAATCTTGCGGGCAGTGCCGATACGGCGGAAACGCATTCCGCGCGCGGTATGAGCTTATATTCAAAATCGACCGCGATGTGGAAGAGCCGCATCAGCTGGCGCATCGCTTTCGCGGTGTTCTTGACCATCATGACGATTCAGGCGGCCATTCTGGCGCTCACCGTTAAAAGCCACGAAGCCGAAAAACTTTTCGAACTCAAACAACTCGCGAAGACCGCTCTCGTCCCTCTCGTCGAGACCAGCCAGACGGATTATCTCAAACCGCCTTTCACCGAAGACCAGGAACGCAGGCTTTTAAACCATTCGCTGGTCAGCGGCCTCGCCATCTACTCCCGCGATTACAACCTGCTGCGCGTCAGCGGTGAATCGACGATCACGCAACTGCGCGGCGAGATGGATCTCAACAATACCTACCTGAGCGCTGACGGCAATTCATACGAGACCGTCCTGCGTCCGAGCGACCTTAACGTGCCTTACTCCATCGTGGTGCGCCTCGATTCATCTGCTGCCATGGAAGACGTGTCCTTCTACGTGCGTCAGAGCATCCTGATTATGTTGCTTCTTTCCGCTTTCGTCACGACTGTTTTGATGATCGCGCTTGGTAAATGGCTGCTCGAGCCGATCCTGTTCCTGCGCGGCAATCTCGAAGCCGCCTCCAGCAATCCGGAAGCCCCGAATATCATCCGCTCGCCTTTCGACCCAAGAGACGAAATCGGCGGCGCGATCTCGATCGCCCAGGACCTGATCAAGCAGAACGCCAAGAACATGCGCCAGATCAAGAACGCGGCGCAGTCACAGATTCACAAACTGGCTTATTACGATACGCTGACAGGCCTGCCGAACCGCACTCTGTTCGTGCAGAAACTCACCGACTACGTGAAATCGCCTAATGGGGAAACCGAGAAAGCCAAACGCGTTGCCGTTATTACGCTCGATCTCGACCACTTCAAGGATGTCAACGATTCCATGGGCCATAACGTCGGCGATTCAATTCTTCGCTCGGTCGGCAAACGCCTTAATACATCACTTCCTGAAACGGCTGTCGTCGCACGGACGGGTGAGGATGAATTCTCGATCATGTATCCGCTGACGAACGAAAACGAAACGCAAAGAAATTTCGGTGAAAAAGTTCAACAGGTCATTCGCGGCGAGCCGTTTAAAGTGTTCAATGAAAGCTTCCAGATCCGCTCCTCTATCGGTGTCTCTGTATTCCCAGATGACGCGATCGATCCCGACCAGGTTTTGAAAAACGCCGATATCGCATTGAACCGCGCCAAGGAAGACGGCCGCGACTGTATCCGTGAATATCTGGAGGATTTCGACAAGGCCGTACAGGCGCGCTTCCTGATGCTGCGCGACCTGCGCGACGCGTTGGAGAAAGACCAGCTATCACTGCATTTCCAGCCGCAGCTTGACCTTAAGAACGGAAAAGTCATCGGTGCTGAAGCCCTTATCCGCTGGTTTAAACCGGATGAAAGCAAAGGCGGCGGACGCTTTATCTCCCCTGTCGAATTTATTCCTGTTGCCGAGCAATCGGGCCTGATCGTGCCAATCGGCGAATGGGTTTTGAGAAAAGCCTGCCAGACCGCGAAGCTCTGGCACGATGCCGGCCATGATATCCGCATCGCGGTCAACGTATCCGGTGTCCAGTTCCAGCAATCCGATCTCGTCGGCCTCACGAAAACAATTCTCGCCGAAAGCGGCATCAACCCTCACTTGCTTGAGCTCGAAGTCACAGAGAGCGCGTTTATGGACGACATCAACCATACCGTTCAGACACTCAAGGAACTGCACGCGCTTGGCGTTGAACTGGCGATTGACGACTTTGGAACAGGCTATTCTTCATTGTCTTACCTCAGACAGTTCCCGATCGACCGCCTCAAGATCGACCAGTCCTTTATCCGCAATGCCCTGACCAATACCGACGACATGGCGATCGCCCGCACGATTATCGGCCTTGGCCGCTCGCTGGGTCTGAAAGTTATCGCCGAAGGCGTGGAAACCCGCGAACATGAAGCCTTCCTGCTTTCTGAAGGCTGCGATGAAGCACAGGGCTACCGCTACAGCAAACCGGTCCCCGTCGATAAATTCGCAGAATTCGTGAATGCCTATCAGGGCGACCTGACCTATTTCGACAAGCCCGCCGCTTAAAACAAGCCCAAAGCGTGATGACACAGGGAAATTGATGGTTTATAAAGCCGTCTATGATGAAAGCCCTGCCTTTAAAATCCTCCCGCTCCGGCCCTCTGAAAGGTTCCGCGCGCATTCCCGGCGATAAATCCATTTCGCACCGTTCGATCATGTTCGGGGCGCTGGCCGAAGGAGAAACGATCATCTCTGGTCTGCTCGAAGGCGAGGATGTCTATAACACCGCGCAGGCCATGCGCGCATTGGGTGCAAAAGTTTCGAAAGGCGATGACGGTTTGTTTCGCTGTTTCGGCCTCGGTCTCGGCAACTTACAGCAACCCGACAAGCCTCTCGATATGGGCAATAGCGGCACCTCGACGCGTTTGCTGATGGGCATTCTCGCGAGCCACAAACTGGACGCGACTTTCACCGGCGATGCCTCCCTCTCCAAACGGCCGATGGGCCGCGTGACAGGACCGCTCGAGCAGATGGGCGCGACATTTGAAAGCGAAGGCGGCAAGCTGCCTTTGACCATTCACGGCACCGATAATGCAAAAGCCATTACCTACAAACTCCCTGTCGCCTCGGCGCAGGTAAAATCGGCAGTCCTGCTCGCGGGCCTCAATGCCAAGGGTATTACGACGGTACTGGAGCCGGAACCGACACGCGACCACTCAGAGAATATGCTGCGCCATTTCGGCATCAAGGTTGATATAAAAAAGAACGACGAAGGCATCGATGCCATCTCCATCGAAGGCGGCCAGAAACTTCTCGGCTGCGCGGTTGATGTGCCGTCAGACCCGAGCTCCGCCGCCTTCCCGGTTGTTGCCGCATTACTGAATGAGGGGTCGGAACTGACGCTACCACGTGTCGGCATTAATCCGCGCCGCACAGGGCTTTATGAGACTCTTATTGAGATGGGCGCAGATATACAATTCGAGCGCAAAACCATCGAAGCCGGAGAACCTGTCGCAACTTTAAAAATACGCAGCACGGGGCCCTTGAAAGGCATCGACGTGCCGGCCCATCGCGTGCCGTCGATGATCGATGAATTTCCCGTCCTTGCGATGGCAGCCGCCTGCGCACAAGGTACGACCCGTATGACTGGCCTCGCCGAACTGCGCGTCAAGGAATCGGACCGCCTGCAATGCGTGGCCGACGGCCTCGTCGCCTGCGGCGTTAAACTTGAAACAGGCCCTGACTGGATGACCATTCACGGCACCGGCAAACCGCCAAAAGGCGGCGCAATGATCGCGACACAGCTCGACCACCGCCTCGCCATGAGCTTCCTGGTTTTAGGCACAGCCACAGAACTCCCGGTCGCCGTCGATGACGCATCTCCCGTCAATACGAGCTTTCCTGGCTTTGTCGAGCTGATGAACGGCCTCGGCGCGAATATTGCGGAGACGAAATGAAGCCTGTAATTGCGATCGACGGACCCGCCGCCAGCGGCAAGGGCACGCTCTCAAAAAAACTCGCTGCAACCCTGAATTTCGCGCATCTCGACACAGGTGCCGTCTACCGCATTGCTGCGCTTTATCTTTTGCAGCAAAATCTGGAACTGACGGCTGAGAACGGCATCGCGGCGGCCAATCATGTCTTGAAGAACATGACGCTCGATATGCTGCACGACCCAAATTTACGCGCGGATGAAGTCAGTGTGATGACATCCAAGGTGTCGGCGATTCCCGAAGTACGGCAGATCCTTGAAAATATCCAGCGCGATTTCGCCCACAACCCGCCCGAACCATATAAAGGCGCGGTGCTTGACGGGCGCGATATCGGCACCGTTATCTGCCCGGATGCGGACTTGAAATTCTATGTCACGGCGGATGTCGAAATCCGCGCGCAAAGGCGCCTGAATGAGCTGCAGGGCAGAGGCCTGTCAGCCGATTACAATGCGGTTTTACAGGATATGAAGGACCGCGATTTCCGCGACATGAACCGGGAGTACAGGCCGCTCAAACCGGCAGCGGACGCGGTCATTATCGATACGTCCAATCTAAACGCCGACGAAGCCCTGAATGCCGCTTTGCTTGTCGCGCAAAGGTCCCTTAAAAATTAATTATCATAGAGAACCTGGTAGAAAATATAACTGTCTGTTCCATCTCTTATACAGGCAACTCTGCGACCTGGAGCTCCATTATAGGTGTTTGGAACAGAAGAATCATTTACCCCCATGCTCGGAATTCCCAAAGCCTTGTTGATCGCTTCGCAAAGCTCCTTTCCCTTCGGAGTCTGCTTGAAACTGCGGCCAATAATAATATCCGGGGCCGGCGTGCCAGCACCGGCAACGATCATGCCATTGGCAATCTCAAAATACCCATACCCGTTGCCATATTGATCAATATCAGGGTCGGCCTGTAATTTCATTTCGGTTGCGCCGCCGCCATTACTGCCAAATACGCAAGAGGCTGTCCCGCTGGAACAGGGAACACCGGCATTGGCTCCGTTCAGATCTATGGATTGAGGCGGGATGCCCGACAAAACCATATGTTGAACGGCCTCCCGTAACCCGCCAGTATATTGCAAAAGCTGGGTGACTTTTATTTGCAGACTTTCCGTCTGGCCGACCGAACCGCTTCCCCGCATCGATTTATTCACGGCATAAGACAGGGATGCGAATAAAATAGTCGCGATCAGGATAACAAAAATAACATTTCCACATTGAGAAGAAGTTTTCATTTAAAGCTCAGGTGCCGTGTAAAACATAGTAGAACATATATTCGCTCGTGCCATATTGATAGCAAAGCACGGGAGCGCCAAGGATCGCATTATGAGTGGCTGGGACATATGGTCCCTGGTATGGAATCCCTACAATGCCTGCACCCTTGTTCAACGCCGCGCATAATTTCTGGCCCTTGTCATTTTGCTGAAAACTGCGCTGCATCATGATTTCTGGACCGGATGTTCCGACACCGTCGACATATTTTGACTCAGCAACCCCATCATATTCAAACATTAAAGTATATTTATCGATCGTCGGATCATATTGATATTGAACTTCGACAGCTCCGCCGCCGGACGGACCGAAGACGCAGTTCACGGTTCCCGCCGTGCAGGCGACACCTGCATTTGCGCCATGCACGACGATATCTTCGGGCGCAGTGCCCGAGATGATCATGCGATCGACAGCGAGTTTCAATGCTGCGCCATATTGCAGATATTGAGACGCTTTCAGCTCGGCGCTTTCGCCGCTAGTGTCGCTTTTTCCGCCGCCGCGCGTCGACTGCGTGACCGCATAGGAAAGCGCCGCGAAAAGTGCAACGGCGATCAGGATAAGGAATAGAACGTTACCTTTTTGAGAATTCATATATAAAAATATTAGTTAGCGCTAAAATAAAATTGATTATATCCAATATATAGATCTGAAAAAAGCCCGTGCGGTAGCGCGAAACTCAATTGGCGTGCAAAACATAGTAGAAAATATAATAAGACCCGTATGTATAATCGAAGCACAAAATAGGCGCTCCAAATACCGCGTTATAATTATTGGGGACATAAGGTCCAGTGGTCGGAATGCCAACGACACCCACCGCTTTATTGAGGGCCTCGCATAATCTTTTCCCTTTATCGCCATATTTAAAAGTCTCATCCAGGACAATATCCGGCGCGGATGTTCCGATGCCGTCTACCGTTAATCCGTTAGGTACATCGCGGTACCCCCAAAAGAATGCTCCATACTGGTCCAGATCAGGATCGTACTTTAATTTTGATTCAATCGCCCCGCCGCCCGCCGGGCCGAACAGGCAATTAGGGCCTGATGTGCAGGCAACGGTGACATTCAGAAGCTGGATCTGATCGGCCGAAATTCCCGATGCAATCATACGGTCGACCGCTACTTTTAAGGTGGCACCATAATCCATATATTGCGCCGCAAGTATTTGAATATTTTCGTTCTTGGTGTCCGCACCGCCGCCACGTTCCGATTGCGTGACCGCATAGGACAGGGCCGCGAAAAGCGCGACCGCGATCAGGATAAGGAACAGGACATTGCCGTTTTGACGATTCATATGGAAAACATAAATTGATTCTGAAATATAATTTAGTTTTACCCGATCCGCGCTGCTGAAAAAAGCCTCTTTGGCCGGTCCGTTATTTCACGGTTTTAGCCCTTATTTTATTGCATTTCCGCGTCTTTTCCCCTAGAACACCCGCAGAACGGCATATCCCTGTCAGACACCCTTCAATGGGGCGGGGGTCCCTGTCGATTTTATCTAAAGAAATGGACTACAAAAAATGGCAAATGCTGCCGCATCTATCAAGGACAACGAAGAATCCAAAGAATTCGCTGCCCTTCTCGCTCAATCTCTGGGAACTAAATCTAAATTTACCGGACAGGTCGTTAACGGCCGTGTCATTCGCATCGACGACGATACAGTCATCGTCGATGTTGGTCTGAAATCCGAAGGCCGTATCGCCCTTCGCGAATTCAACAAACCGGGTCAGGACTCTGAACTGCGCATTAACGATACTGTTGAAGTATTCGTCGAGCGTATGGAAGACCGCGAAGGTTACACCCAACTCTCACGCGAAAAAGCTCGCCGTGAAGAAGTCTGGGTCGATCTCGAAAAAGCCTGCGACAAGAAAGAACGCGTTACCGGCGTTATCTTCGCTCGCGTCAAAGGTGGTTTCACTGTCGATCTCGGCGGCGCTGTTGCGTTCTTGCCAGGTTCACAGGTCGATATCCGTCCGGTACGCGACGTATCCCCTCTGATGGGTACGCCACAACCGTTCATGATCCTGAAAATGGACCGCCTGCGCGGAAACATCGTTGTTTCACGTCGTGCGGTACTTGAAGAATCACGCGAAGAAGCCCGTTCTGAACTGATGGGTCAGATCCGTGAAGGTCAGATCGTTACCGGTGTTGTTAAAAACATCACTGATTACGGTGCCTTTATCGATCTCGGCGGCATCGACGGTCTCCTCCACGTTACAGACATCTCCTGGAAACGCGTCAACCACCCGTCAGAAATGCTGTCGGTCGGTCAGTCGATCCAGGTTCAGATCATCCGTTACAACGAAGAAAACCAACGTATCTCTCTCGGCATGAAACAGCTGGAAAGCGATCCATGGGGCGAAGTCGCCGCACGCTTTACACCTGGTCAGCGCCTCAAGGGCAAGATCACCAACATTACGGACTACGGTGCGTTTGTTGAAATAGAGCCAGGCGTTGAAGGCCTCGTTCACGTCTCTGAAATGTCATGGACCAAGAAAAACGTACACCCGAACAAAATCGTCAACCCTGGCGATGAAGTCGATGTACAGGTCCTCGATATCGATATGGACAAACGTCGCATTTCACTCGGCATCAAACAAACCCAGGAAAATCCTTGGGCGAAATTTGCCGAGCAGTTCAAAGCCGGTCAGGAAATTGAAGGCGAGATCAGAAACATCACCGAATTCGGTCTGTTTGTCGGCATGACAGCAGATATCGACGGTATGGTTCACCTCTCCGATATTTCATGGGAAGATGCTTCCGAAGACGCGCTGAAAGCCTTCAAAAAAGGCGACACCGTCAAGGTCAAGATCCTCGATATCGATCCTGCGAAGGAACGTGTCGGTCTTGGTATCAAGCAACTCTCCAAAGACCCATACGAAGGCAAAGGCTCTCCTAAAGCGGCCTCTTCGTCTTCATCCGCTGCATCTGCAGGCGGCATTGCCAAAGGCCAGGTCGTTACATGTACTGTAACGGAAGTCACAGCCAATGGCATTGAAGTCTCTGTCAACGACATGAAAGGCTCGATCAAACGTGCCGATCTGTCCCGTGAACGCTCGGAACAACGCCCAGACCGCTTCGCCGTAGGCGAAAAAGTCGACGCGAAAGTCCTGACAGTTGGAAAAGGTCAGCTGACCCTCTCCATCAAACAGCGCGAACTCGACGAAGACAAAGCCGCTATGGCAGCCTTCGGTTCTACGGAATCCGGCGCGTCACTCGGCGACATCCTGGGCGCAGCCCTTGGCAAGCCGACAGCTGCTGCTGAAGAAGAAAAGCCAAAAGCGAAGAAAGCTTCCAAGAAGAAAGATGACGCAGCCGAGTAATCGGACCCGTCATAAAAGTTCCATAAAAGACAAGGAAAACCGCCCCGAAAGGGCGGTTTTCTCTTGAACTACATTAGGCAAATAGATTATTAACGTGGCTGGAAACTTTCATGAATTTTAAGAAAATCGCACTTGTATCGGTCTTTGTTGCACTGGCGGCTCCGCTTGTGTGCAGCTATGCGCTGAAACAATACTATGCGCGCTACGAATCCATTGAGAAACTTCTGGAAACTTCTCTCGCCTATAACGACTCAACGGCGAACGCCATCAAACATGCCGCCGCCGCGTCTGACATGTTCAGCGCCCTGCGCACGGTCATAGGCAGCAACGGTGCCGAGAAAACCGTCATCCTGCTGGGTCTTGCCAACGAGTATATCGAACAGGTCATCTACCCGAACGACCGCGATACCGCCCGCGAGATCATGAAAGACCTGCACAATAATTATGTCGGAATCGAAGCCGCCAAGATGGCCGACGACAATGCCGCCGTCGCGGACCGCCTGATCCTGTCGCTGGCGAATAACAGGACGCTGATCGTCAACCGCAACTACAATCCTTTCTTCGACGAAAAAGAACCGAAGCAGGACGTGGTGGCTTTCGGCTATAACTGGTTCGACGAACATCGTGCCGAAATCGACAGCCGCATCCAGATGAAAATGAAGCGCGTCAAAGACCTGCAGCCGATCGACCCGATCAAGGTCTCCGGCCTCGCACAAAAATCCGCTATTGTTGAATAAGATCGCTTAACTGCCCATCGGCGGCGGCGCGTCCATTTTTGGGGCCGGATCGCGCAGTTTCAGGTCCGTTTTCTGATCGGGCTGCATATCCTGCTTCGTCATCTGGGCGAATGTATTGAAGAAATCGGAAATCCCGTCGAACCCAGTAGGACCCGAAGCTTCTTTGGAGTAGTCCGGAGCCTCGTTAAACCTGTCGCTTGCTTCCATCATCTCGAGAATGGTTTTGGCATCGAGCGAGTTTTCTTCCTTCTTCTCAACGACCGCATATTCATCGTCGTGCTTCTGAACGGAGGCGAATTCGTCCTCGATCTTCACCTCGGGCTTTAGCCCCTGCTCGGCCTTTTTCGCAACTTCAGCCTCGTAATCCTCTTTTTCAATCCTGAGATCGTCGGATGCCTCGCGCACCTGTTCGATTTGCAATTTCTTCTCGGGTGGTTTTTGCGGCGCCTCCTGCACGGAAGGGAACAACCCTTCCAGCCCGACAGCCGCCCCCGCAACGGCTGCGCCCGCCGCAAGCTCAAGCGCCTGTTTCTTCTGTTGCTGCTGGGCAAGCTGCTCGGCTTTTTGCTGCGCCTGCCGCGCCTGGTTTCTTTTCTCTAACTTGGCGATCAGATCTGGATCGGCGATATCGTTCGGCTCGATCTCCTGCGTCAGGATACCGATCTGGCCGAGGAACAGTTTCCGTTTCAAATCGCTTTCGGATTCAAAGGCGCTCGCGCCCGGGATCATGGCGCTCAAAGGCCCAAGCGCCAGAAGCTTTAATTTCTCTATCAGGCTTTCGGAATCATACTCCCGCAAATCTTCTTCGCTGATCAGACCTTCATGGAATTCTACATCGACACCGGGCTTTTTACCGCCCCCGCCGCCCTGTTTGCCGCCTGTCTTGCCCTCTTCGCCTTCATCGCCGTCCTCTTCATCCTCTTCGCTGTTTTCAGCGGATATGGCGAATTCCTCCTCGACAGGGATTTCGCTCGGCGCAGGCAGGTCTTCGTCGGGAAGGGTCATAAGGCTATTTTAATGCAAAATGCGAATTGAGTAAAAATACTTATTCGGCAGCGTTGAAAATGTGATCGTAAATGATGCCGTCGCGTATACCGGCCGCTGATACCTGGACTTCGCCCGGGTCGATGGCTGCAATCAGCTTGCGCAGCATCAGGGCGGACACATCCATCAGCCGGGCGCGCGGCTCTTCCATATGATAACGGGAAATCAGCTCCTTAGGTTCCCTGTTCTGCAATTGTGCGCAAAACGGCACGATATCCGCGCCGTCAAAGGACAGGCCGTCAATTTCCACTGTCCCATCACCATTTTCACTGAGCCAGGCCTTGATAAGGCTGCGCCATGAACCGCCGATCACATAAAGATTATCCGCACCGAAAAAGGCCGGATTTTGCGTGAAGGCCTCCTCGAGGCGGCGCGTAATTTCCGCTTCCTGGTCCTGAAGCGCTTTCAGATAATGCGCGCCCAAACGCAAACTGAGTTTCTTCTCGACAACCCCATTGGCGATTTTGGCAAGTTCCAGCGAACCGCCGCCGAAATCCGCGACGACCCCATTTGCCATCGGCAGATGGAACAGGATCGCCATGGCCGCAAGCCGCGCCTCTTCCTCGCCATCAATAATCTTGATTTTAAAACCTGTATTTTTTTCGACATCGGATACGAATTCAGCTGAATCACTTGCTTCGCGCAGCGCCGCCGTGCCGATGACATAGGTATTGGCGATATCATGCTGGGCGAGGATATCACGGAAAGATTTCAGGCTTTCATGGGTCAGGGCAACCGATTCAGGGTTGAGTTTGCCGGTCGTCGCCAGATCGCGCCCCAGGCCACAGAAAACTTTTTCGGCCAGAACCTGTTTTGCCCTTTTACCTGTAATCTCAAAGACAAAGAGGCGGACGGAATTAGAGCCTATATCGATGACGGCTATTTTGTCAGTGCTATTTCTCATGCATCGAATATTCCAGCGTTTTGGCAACGGGTTTCAGCAGGTACTGCATAATCGTCCTCTGACCGGTCAGGATGTCGACCGTCGTTACCATACCGGGAATAATCGGCAGAACCTCGCCCTTGCGCTTCAACTGGTTCTCATCAGTCTGTACACGCACGCGGTAGAAGCTTTCGCCTTTTTCATTTTTGATCGTATCTGCGGAAATATCGACGACCTTGCCTTTCAATCCGCCATAAATCGCCCAGTCATAGGCCGTGAACTTGACCATGGCGGGCAGGCCCGGACGCAGGCGCGCGATATCCTGCGGCTTGATCTTGGCCTCGACGAGCAGCTGATCGCCGATCGGCACGACTTCCAGAATCGGATCGCCCGGCTTGACGACACCGCCGACCGTATTGATCTTGAAATCCTTGACGATCCCTTTGACCGGCGATTTGATATCGGTCCTGTCCTTGCGGTCTTCCAGCGCGCCAAGCGTTTGCTTGACTGTGTTCATCTCGGCGGTTTTTGCAGCGAGATCCATCTGCGCCTGGGCAACAGCCGTGCTTTTCAGTTCGGCGATACGCGCTTCCGCTTCACCGATTGCAGATTTACCGCGCGGAATAGCCTCAAGAGCCCCGTTCAGTTCGGTCTGCTTCTCGCGGATTTCCTGTTCGATCTGGACCGCCTCGATTTTCGGCGCGGAGCCGCGCGCGATCAAAGGTGTCACCATATTCTTGCGCTCGCGCTGCATGGCGATAACCGCCTGTAAATCGCTCGCCCGCTGGGTCAGCTCATTGATTTCCTGGCGGCGTTGCGAAAGCTGTTGTTCGAGAACCATCGTCTGCCCCGTCAGCTTGTCTTTGTTGGCACCGAAAGCACGAAGTTCTTCCGAGACGCTCTGCGGCGCTTTTTCCATGACTTCCTTGGGAAACTCGACGGTCTTCGCGCCGTTGACTTCAGCCGTCAGACGCGTGATCGCGGCAACAAGGCCCAGGTATTTCGCTTCGTTGGATCCAAGATTGGATTGCGCGTCGATATCCGTCAGGCGGACAAGCAGCTGGTCTTTTTCAACCGTGTCGCCTTCCTTGACGAAGAATTGCTGGATGATCCCGCCCTCGAGATTCTGGATGGACTGGATCTTGCTCGACGGGATGACCTGCCCCTCGCCACGCGCCGTGATATCAAGCTTGGCAAAACTGGCCCACAGGATAAAGACGCAGAAAAACAGAAATACAGTGACCAGGATAAGATGCTTATGCAGCGGCAGCTCATCATCCGTCATGAAATATTTATCGGCATAGGCCTCAACTTTTTCCACGCGGTCGCGCATCCATTGTGTCTGGATTTTCTGCCAGTCTTCCTCGCGGTTGATCGAAAGATCCTGATCGGCCTGTTTCTTCTGGGGAAGGTTTTTATTGTCTTTTGTCATGTGTTACACCCGTCCCGAGAAATCGCGGTTTTGCAAGCGGCGCATGATTTCTTCCTTCGGCCCATAAGCGATAATGCGGCCGCGATCGATCAGAACCAGTTTTGTCACCAGTTCCAGCATCGTGCCTTTGTGCGTAATAACGATCGTTGTCTTGCCCTGACTTAATACCTGCAGGCGTTTCTTTAGGCGTGCTTCGGAGGTTGGATCCATCGAAGCCGTCGGCTCGTCCATGATCAGAACCGGCGGATCGTAAAGCAGCGCGCGGGCAATCGCCACAGACTGACGCTGACCGCCGGATAATGATTCGCCACGTTCGCCGACCTGCGTATCGAGACCTTTTTCTGAATCGCGCAAGAATTCCATCACGCCCGAAAGCTCCGCCGCGCGCAATACAGCGCGGTCCGGTGCGGTTTCGTGACCCATGGTGATATTCTCGCGCACCGAGCCGTAGAACAAGTTTGGTGACTGCTGGACCGCGCCGACATTACGGCGCAGATCGCCCGGATCGATCTGGCGGACATCCGTGCCGTCGAGCAGGATGCCACCCGATTCCGGCTGGTAAAGATTGATAAGCAAACGCTCAAGCGTCGTCTTGCCCGAACCGACCGCACCGATAATCCCGACGCTTTCACCTGGATTGATAGTGAGGTTGATACCGTTCAGGGCGGCATGGGTCTGACCCGGATATTTGAATGTCACATCGCGGAACTCGACCTTGCCTTCGACGCGCGGCAGGGCGATGAAATGCTTGTCGGCCGGACGTTCGACCGGCTTTTTCATCAATTCCTCGAGCGCATGCAGGGCCTGCCAGCTCTGGTTGAAACGTGTGAGAAGACCCGCAATCTGGCTCAAGGGACCTAACGCGCGGCCAACGAGCATCACGGAAGCGACAAGCGCACCTTGCGTAATCATACCGTTGCTGATCATAAAGACACCGGCAATGACAACGCCGATCGATGTCGCCTGTTGCATGAACATCGAGAAATTCAACGCGAACGCGGCAACGCGTTTCGAGCGGACGGACGTGCGGGAGCCTTTTTCCACCAGCTCTTCCCAGCGACGCTGGACATGGCCTTCGGCGGCCTGTGTCTTGATAGTTTCAAGACCGGTAATGGTTTCGAACAGCAACGCGTTTTTCATGGCGTTTTCATTCATCGATTCGCGCATGATTTTCTGCATCGGTTTTTGCAGGAACCAGCCGGCAATAACCACTATAGGAATCGCAACCAAAGGCACGATGGCAAGCGGCCCGGCAATAATCGCGATCACGAGAATAAAGAGCAGCGCGAACGGCACGTCAACGATCGCCGCCATCGTGGCCGAGGTAAAGAAATCCCGGATGGTTTCAAATTCGCGCATATTGCTGGCAAGCACACCGGCGGAGCTCGGGCGCGCTGCCAAAGTCATGCCCAGTACCTGCTCGAACAATTTAGCCGAAATTTTCACGTCTGATTTACGGCCTGCGACATCGAGGAAATAGGCGCGCATGTTTTTCATGACGAAATCGAAAATATAAACAGTCAGCGCACCGATCGAGAGAACCCACAGCGTCTCATAGGCGGCATTCGGGATAACCCGGTCGTACACGTTCATGATATAGAGCGTACTCGCGAGCGCGAAGACGTTGATCATGAGCGTCGCGACGACGACTTCCTTGTAAATCTTGGCGTTTGCTTTCAGGGCGCCCCAGAACCAGTCCTGCGCGGTATTGATGCGCGCGGAACCTGCGCGCTCATCCAGCCGGGCGACCGGACGGATATAAAAAGCGTAATGGGTATAAAGGGCTTTCAGTTCGGAAAGTTTGAAAATCTTTTTCTCGTCTGGCGTTTCCGGGAACTGAACAAGGAAAGTCGTTTCAGGATGCACGACAGCATCGCGTCCGGCCTCTTTTTTCGGCGGGTGCTGATCCGGATGACGAACTTCCCAGAGAATACAGGCCTGTTTGTGTTCGAGCACGAGAATGCAGGGAAGGTTCGGCGCGATCGCCAGCGCATCGAGCGAACGTTCGGCAAGCTTGGCGTGGAGATCGGCGCGCGCAGCCGCACGTTCGAACAGCGCCGGCGTAATACCGGTCGCAGGGATCGGCAGTCCGGCGGTCAGTGAATTTTGCGAAGTGCGGCGGCCGTAATAGCCCGCCATGATCTGCAGACATTCAACCAGTGGCGATGTGATGGCGACGCGGTCGGCTTCGAGCGGCCAGGCATCCGGGTTCTCGGTCACCTGGATGGGAACGTCACCTTCATTCGGGGTATAGCCCGCTTCGTTTTTCTGATCGTAATTTTCATTATCGACCGGACCATGATGCGGTCCGGTTTGAGGATTGTGTCTTTCATCAGACATGGAAGTTCCGGCGTCCTTGGGTAAGGGGTACGAAGATATAGTGCCAACCGGAATAGAGTAGGCGTTAACCCGTTAAAAACGGATTAACTTTTCTTTTTGCCTGTGCTCGTATCGGCTGGATTGGCTTCTTTAGGATACGCAACCTGCAGGTCTGACAGCAATTCGCCTTTGACTGCGAGGAGACGGTAGACTGCGAACATTTCCAGGTACTGGTTGTTGATCGCATTGTTGCGGGAAACGAACCATTCGTTCTGGGAATCGAGCACGTCAAGCAGGGTACGGCGATCCAGGTTGAACTGGTCTTTGTATGCCTGAACGACGAGACCGTTCGCATCGGCCTGTTTGCCGAACTGATCTGCGCGCTCTGCAGCGGCAACCATGCTGGCCCATGTCTGGCGAACGTCAAGCTCTACAGTACGGGCTGCATCGTTACGCGCGCTCTTGCTTTGCGCGTGACGGTAGATGAATTCACGCTGGCGGGCAACATCGCCGCCGCCGCGATACAGGTTCCAGTTCGCGATGACGAGCGCGGATGCGCCGCGTGTGTCGCCAGGAACTGTAATGTCGGTATCTTTACCGGCATTAGCGTTGAGCTGGAGATCGACCTGCGGATACATGGTGGAAACAGTCTGTTTGGCTTCTTTTGCCGCAACATTCACGTCTGCTTCATACACGTCGAGTGTCGGGCTGTGTGTGAGAGCTTGTTTGACTTCATCTTCTACGTTTGACTCGAGAAGTTCGCGTGGCGGAGCCGGACGAACGAGATCAGGTTGCGGCACGTCACCGACGCGGCGGCGGTATGTTGTTTCCGCATCGCGCAGCGCCTGACGCTGGTTTGCTTCGGACGCTTTGGCAGCCGCCATACGGGCATTTGTCTGCTCAACGTCAGCCTGTGTCGAACGGCCTGCGTTTGTCGCATCCTGGATCTGGCCGAGAATTTCAGAGTGCTGGCGTGTATTTTCAACGGCAATCGCGAGAAGTTCGCGCTGGCGCAGAACGTCGATGTAAGCTTCGATAATATCGAGACCGAGGAATTCAGCCGTTTCGCGAACGCGGTGGGATGCCGAACGGACGCGCCATTCCTGACGCTCGTTTTCATACTTGGTATTGAAACCGTCAAAAAGCAATTGTGTGAGGGTCACACCTGCTTCGGCTGTCGTGCCGTTATCGCTGTTACGGCCTGAAATACCGTCGATTTTACGGCTTGTGTACTGGTAGCCGCCGTCGACACGTGCGTCGATGGATGGCATCCACAAAGCTTTTGCCTGGCGCAGTTCTTCATCGGTCGCGCGGCGGTTGTTTTCAACTGTTTCTGTCTGCGGGTTGGTCATGACACCAACAGCAACGGCATCACGGATATTTGTGATGCGGTCCGTCGTGCTGGCATTGGCCGGAATGCGTGTATTCGCAGCAATCGTCTGCGGGTTTGTCGGTGTCAGAACCGGTGTCGGCTCAGGCGCGAGTTTCGTTGCAGGAGCTGAAGTGGCAACCGGTGTCGCAGAAGATGTTCCACCTGACATAGCGGAAAGATCGACAGCGTTCGCGTCCGTGGTCGCGCCGGTCGGAACAGGCAGGTCGCTGGCCGGAGGTGTCGGCGTGTTGATATTTGCTGCAGGAGAAATCTGGCGAGTCTGCACTTGTGGCTGGGCGGCCTTCATCTGGCTTTCCATCGCTTGTGCGCTTTCCTGTGCCTGGGCAATCGTCGCCGGGCCGAAAATCATCAGGGCAGCTGCGCATACCGTGACAGCATATTTATTATTCATTTCCAAAATCTCCTTGGCCTTTAAAAAAACTAATTCCTGGGTTCGCGGGCATGTGCCGTCGCGTGGGTAGATAGGGGTAGATAAAAACTTATTATATATGACCTGTTTTTAAGCCTTAAGCAAGAACCCCTAAAACGCGGATTTCAGAATTATTCCAGCGACTTGGGTTTCTCAATTCACCGGTATGTCTTCGGACCCCTCTTTAGGCTTTGGTCATGAAAAAAGGCCGGAAACTTCCGGCCTTTTCCGTAATCTATTTTTAGGCGGCCTGCGTATTATGGTGCAGGTCGTCAGCAGGGGCCGGAGCCGAAGCTGCCGCATAAGCGGAGCTTGTACCAGCATCGGCAGCCGGAGCGGCAGGTGCTGTTTCTGCTTGCGATGTCGAGTAGACGAACGCGTTGATCGCTGCCTGCGCCGCATCGTGATCTGTGGATTCGATCACTGATACAGTCTGGGCGTTGTCGTTCGTGCCGTCAGTGACATTGAACCAGACATCCGCGATCTGACCTTCGCTGCCGTCGTTATATGTGAACACGCTTTCATGTGACACATAGCTGTCGCCGGTTTCATAGCCTGTTGCCAGGGCCGCGAGTTTGATCGACGCAATACCATAGTCTGCGAGGTGGTGCAGTTCATCAGCCTGGCTTACGCCATCCTGGTTTGCATCCTGCCAGACGAGCAGCTGATCGAATACGGCATCAGCCTTGCTGATGATACCGTCGCCGTTGCTGTCGTATGTCGAGAGTTTGGCAAAGCCGTTCTCTGCAGTCGTGCTTGAACCGAACAATTCGCTCTGGTTGTCGATCAGTCCGTTATGGTTGGTATCGAGCGCCAGCATGCCGTCGTCTTTACCGATCCATGATGTCGCATCTTTCACGCCGTCATTGTTCATGTCGAACTGGACACCGTGTTCCTGTGTTACAACTTCAACGCCGTTATGGTTCAGGTCGAGAGCCAGTGGCGTGATCAGGAAGTTCAGGCAGATCGAACCTTTGACCACAGCGTTGTTGTCTGTGTAATCAAATTCGGTACCGCTCAGGTTTTTCTCCTGCGCGTATGCCTCAACAGGGATCGTCAGGCTGTGAACGCCGCTGACCTGTGACTGGTGGATCGGCCAGTAGTCCATGCCGCCGGCAGGAACTTCCAATGCGAGACCGGCCAGAGCCGAAGCCGTATCGCCTTTATTGACGGTGATTTCCCACACGCCCGGAGATACTTCCGTGCCTTTGTTCAGCGTCACGCCCATGCTGTCGAGGGTCGTCAGACCGCCGGCAGAGTTCGTGAACATCTGGTCAAGGTGAACCACGACTTTCGTGATCACTTCGGAACCATCCTTGTCACCGACAGAAGCAGCGATATTCAGCGCGACTTCATGTGTGTAGTCCTTGTGCCATGACTGGTCAGGAATGTTCTGAACGGTCAGGGTCGGCGTGTCGATAACAGCATCAACGATGATGTTGAAGTTGCCGTTCGAGGAAACAGTTTCACCGAATTCGGTCGCTGTCGCCGTTACATGGATGTTCGACAGGTCGATATCGCTGTTGGCTTTCGGATCGAAACGGAACCAGCCGTCGAAATCCTGGCCTTTAGGCAGCGTGATCGTCCATGTGCCGGTTGCGGAGTTATAAGTGCCGCCGGCTTGTGAAGCGAATGTCCAGTTTGGATCTTTCAGACCCGTGATCGTCAGGGACAGGACTTCAGAACCTGTGCCATGCGCCTGTGCCGTGATGTTGACCAGAACAGCCTGATCTTCCTTCATGTACACGTTGCTTTGCTGGTTGTTGACGCAAAGATCAACAGTCAGCGGCGGCGAGCAATCGCCAGACAGTGTCAGGTGAGCTGTATCAGTGTCACCGTCGCCGTCTTTCAGTGTGTATGTGAAGTCATCAGTTGCTTTACCATGGGTCGCTGTCGCAACGGTGTAGGTGTAAGAACCGTCCGCCGCGATTTTCAGCGTACCGTGATCGCCGACGATTGTCGCTGTACCCGTTGTCGGGACATTTACAGTCGTGTTGCCGAACTTGATCGCTGTTACAGTGTTGCCAACGTCCTTGCTCAGGATATCAGCAGCGTTCGCGCCGCCGTTTACGCCAGTGACGACGTTACCGGTGACGACAGTGCCGCCGTGGCCTGAGTAGTTGTTGACATCGTCATGCGCGTCAGGAGCATCGTCCTTGACGTTGATCGTGATCGTCGAAGTCGCAACGTCGCCGTCCGTATCCGTCGCTTTGACACCGAAGTGCAGGGCGATAGAGTCGTTCGGGTTCGAGCCGTCAGCGTGATCGAGCGGTTTGAACTGGCTGAAGCTATAGGTGCCGTTGTCATTGACAGTCAGCGTGAACACTGTCTCGCCGAGAGCTGTTCTACCGGTGTAGACACCGCCTGAGAGCGTAACAGTGATCGCCGAACCGTTAGAGGTCAGGTGACCGTTCAGCTCGGAACCGTCATGTGTAAACACGCCTGTGCCTGCGACTTTGCCTGGGCCGTCATTCAGGTAGTTGGCTGTGACGGAGCCCGTGATCGAAACCGGTGTCAGGTTCGTCTCATCGACAGTCTTCTCGTCGCCTGTCAGGGTCGGAGTCGTGTCAGGGTTGCCGTTGCAGTTCAGGTCGAGCGTTGCCTTAGATGTATCGCCGTCGCTGTCTGTCAGCGTGTAGGTGAATTCATCTTTCGGACATACTGTGCCGCAATCTGTCGTTGCTGTAACAGCACCGAGCAGGTGGGATGAATTGCTGCCTGTCAGGTCGATATGCGAGATCTTCGCGCCGCCGACATCCGATGAGCTGATCGTGAAGGAGAACAGGCCGCCGGAGATATGGGCCGCATCCATCACAACCGATTTCGCGATCGGTGTGTTCGAGCCTTCGACATATACATTGTAAGTATAAGTCGCGCCGACATTGTTCGATCCGATATCAGCCAGCGTGATCGTCGTGCTGTTGACCGGTGCGTCGAAGCTCACTTTCAGGAACTCGCCATCGCCATAGACTTTGTCTGTGCCGACAGGTCCGCCGGTGATGCCGATACCAGCGCCATCGCCTTCGTCAACCCAGCTCAGGTCCTGACCGTTATTCGATGTAACGGTAATGCCATTGTGGGAGATCGAGCTTTGCGTGCCGGCTGTATCTGCCTGCGTCGCATTGAGCGCTTGCGTCGTCGTGCCGCCGGATGTAGCGCCAGCATGCAGTGTGTAGGTATAGTGACCGTCAGCCGAGATTTTCAGCGTGCCATACTGGCCTTCGATTGTCGCTTCGCCTGTTGCCGGAACGGTAACGGCGTGCGAACCGAATTCGATCTTCGTTACCTTGTTCGTGACATCTTGTGAGAGCGTATCAGCCGCGCCTGGACCGCCATTGACACCGGTGATGACGTTGCCGTCAGTGCCGCCGTTATGTGTGTCGTAGACGTTGACATCGTTATGCGCGACCGGACCGTCATCCTTGACGTTGATCGTGATCGAGCCTGTCGCTGTATCGCCGTCAGCATCCGTGGCTTTAACGCCGAAATGCAGGGAGATGATATCGTCAGGGTTCGCCTTGTCAGCATGATCGAGCGGTTTCACTTCCGTGAATGTGTAGGAACCGTCGTCTTTATTGATCTTCAGCGTGAAGACAACGTCGCCGGCCGATGTTTTACCTGTATAGGTATCGCCAGCCAGCGTAACAGTGACCGCCAGACCGCCGGATGTCAGCGCGTTATTGGCGCGTGAACCGTCGGAGCTGAAGGAACCTGTACCAGTGATCGTGCCCGGACCGTCGCCTTTGAAGTCAGCAGTCACAGAACCATCGATCGAAGTCGTCGGATGCATGTTGGTTTCATCGACTGTCTTCGTATCATTGGTGATCGTTGGGCAGTAATCGATATCGTCGACAGTGATTTTCAGCGTCGCAGTTGTCGCCGCTGTATCGGTGTCATGGTCTTTATCCTGGATAACGTAGGTGAATGTATCTACGCCGCCATTTGTCGTCGTTGCCGTGTAAGTGTAGGCACCGTTTTTGTTGATATGCAGCGTACCGTTCGATGTCGTGATCGTCAGGTCCGAACCGTCAGCAGGAACTGTATGTGGCGTTCCGTTGAAGATTACTTTCGTAACATCCTGCGTGCTGTGGCCGTCTTTGCCGAAATTGTCGTTCGTCGTGACGTTGCCGGTTGCGATATGGGTCGTCGGGTTGACGGTCGTCGTATCGTTGACTGCCTGCGGGCCGTCATCGAGTACGTTGATCGTGATCGTGCCGGCTTTTGTATCGCCGTCAGCGTCAGTGGCAACGATACCGAAATTCAGGCCGATAGAGTCGTTAGGATCGGACGCATTCGCATGATCAAGTGGCTTGTTCAGGACGAATGTGTAGGAACCGTTCTCGGCTACTGTCAGCGTGAAGACAGTTTCGCCGCCAGGTGTTTTACCTGTGTAGACGTTGCCAGTGTGCGTGACTTCGACAGTCTGGCCGCCTGAAGTCAGGTTGCCGCCGAGTTTCGAGCCGTTTGAAGAGAATGAATCTCCAACAGTGACTTTGCCTGGGCCGTCGCCGAAGTAGTTGGCAACGACTGCGCCCGTGACCGAAGTCGTCGGGTTCATGTTGGTTTCATCGACTGTTTTCACGTCGTTGGTGACTGTCGGGCAGTAATCGATGTCAGTCACATCGACTGTCAGCGTCGCTGTCGCAGCAGCCGTACCTGTATCGCCGTCTTTATCGACGATCTGGTAGGTGAACTGGTCTGTACCCGAGCTTGTCGACTCGTATGTGTACGCGCCGTTTTTGTCGATCGTCAGCGTGCCGTGCGCGCCGGTGACTGAAACAGTGCCAACCGCAGGAACGTCAACGGTCGTGCCGCCGAATGTTACTTTGGTGACACCAAAGCCTTTGCCGTCCGCGCCGAACGTATCGTTGTCGAGAACATTGCCTGTGGCTGTGTGCGAGCCGTCAGGAATGTGCGCAACGTCGTTAACAGCGTGCGGGCCGTCATCTTTGACATTGATGGTGATCGAGCCGTTTGCCGCGTCGCCGTCAGAGTCTGTGCCGACGATGCCGAAATGCAGGGAGATCGTATCATCCGGATCAGCAGGGTTTGCGTGATCGAGCGGTTTGAACTCTGTATATGTGTAAGAACCGTCATTGTTGATCTTCAGCGTGAAGACAACAGTGTCATTAGCCTTACCTGTGTAAGTAGCTGTCGCTGCATCATAAGCAACACCAACTGCAACACCGGCAGATGTCAGGTTACCGCCGAGCTTGGAACCGTCGGACGTAAATGTATTGCTGCCTTTGATTGTTCCCGGACCGTCATTGTGGAAGTCGGAAGAAACAGAACCTGTTACGGAGATTGTCGCACCGAAGTTTGATTCATCGACAGTTTTCGTGTCGGAACCGAGCTCAGGCAGCGTATCAGGATTGCCGTTGCAGTTCAGGTCGAGCGTGGCGGTCGATGTATCGCCGTCAGAATCTGTCAGCGTGTAGGTGAACTGGTCTGTCGGGCAGGTAGAACCGATAGAAACGTCAAATACGACATCGTTGTAATCATGATCGCCAAGACCTGGCAGATCTTCGAAACCGATGCGCAGCGTCGTGTGATCGGAACCGTCAACCAGGCCCGATACGATACGGACGGAGTCGTCGGCATTGATTTCTGTCGACGCGCCGCGTTCTGTCGTGTGGTAGACAGCGCCTTGCAGGATGGTTTCAACGCCGTCACCGTTATGGGTATAGACGAGAGAAACGTCTTCGCCCGAGTCGGTGATTTTCGCAGGACGCTCGTCGGCGGTGCCTTCTTTATAGACAAAGCTCAGCGTGCCGTTTGCGAGATCAACGCCGGAGTAGTTGTTGTTGGCTGTCGCGCCGTCGGCAACGATAAAGAAGCCGAGGCTTTGCTGGCCAGGTGTCGAGTGAACGTCAACGGTTGTCGAAGTTCCAGGAGCGCCTGTGTTTACGTTCGCAACGATGAACTGAACGGACTGGATCGTGCCGTCAGCGCCGATTGTGTAAACGCCGAGCGTGTTGTTATAGCCGGCCGCTTCGCTGACGTAAGTGATCTTGGCTGTCGTATCGTAGGAGATATCGAACGCCGCTGGATCAACGCCGAGATTTGGCGAGTTGGACGGGATGGCAACGCCTTCTGCAACATTCGGGTAGGTGAGTGTTTCAGAGAAGTCATGGCCTGTCTGTGACTGCCAGTTCGCGTGCAGTTCATATGTGTAAGAACCGTCAGCCTTGATATGCAGCGTGCCGTATTTACCGTCGATATCGGCTGTACCGCCGGCTGGAACATCGACAGATGTCGAACCGAACGCGATTTTCGTGACAGTGTTCGTCGTGTCGTGGGACAGCGTATCAGCCGCACCCGGACCGCCGTTAACGCCGGTGATGACGTTGCCGTCAGTGCCGCCGTTATGTGTGTCGTAGACGTTGACGTCGTTGTGCGCGACCGGGCCGTCATCTTTGACGTTGATCGTGATCGAGCCTGTCGCTGTATCGCCGTCCGTATCTGTTCCGACAACGCCGAAATGCAGGGAAATGATATCGTCTGGGTTTGACTTATCAGCGTGATCGAGTGTCGCGAATTGCGTGAAGGTGTAAGAACCGTCGTTGTTGATGACGAGGGTAAATACCGGCGTGCCGTTCGCCGCACCTGTATATGTGTGGGTTGCTGCATCATAAGCAACACCAACCGCGACACCGTGAGATGTCAGCGCGTTGTTCGCGCGTGAACCGTCGGATGTAAAGCTGTTGTTGCCGTTGATCGTACCCGGACCGTCGCCTTTGAAGTCGGCAGTTACGGAACCGATAACGGAAGTCGTCGGGGACATGTCTGTCTCGTCGACTGTTTTGACATCATTGGTGATCGTCGGTGTGTAATCGATGTCTTTGACTTCGATTGTCAGCGTCGCAGTCGAAGCGGCTGTATCTGTATCGCCGTCTTTATCGACGATAACGTATGTGAATACGTCCGTGCCTTCGCTGGTTGAGTTGTATGTATAGTGACCGTCTTTATCGATCGTCAGTGTGCCGTGATCGCCGGCCACTGTGACCGTACCAGCGGCAGGAACTGCAACTGTGTGGCCGTCGAATGTTACTTTCGTGACACCAAAGCCTTTACCGTCTGCGCCGAACGTATCGTTGTCGAGAACGTTGCCTGTCGCCGAATTCGAACCGTCAGGAATTGTCGTGACATCGTTAACCGCGTGCGGACCGTCATCTTTGACATTGATGGTGATCGTGCCGGCCGCTTCATCGCCGTCGCCGTCTACGCCGACAACGCCGAAATGCAGGGAAATCGTATCGTCCGGATCGGCAGGGTTTGCGTGATCGAGCGGCTTGAATTCAGTATATGTGTAAGAACCGTCATTGTTGATGACGAGGGTAAATACGGTCGTGCCGTTCGCAGCGCCTGTATAAGTTTTGGTTGCAGCGTCATAGGCAACATCAACGGCCACACCGGCAGATGTCAGGTTGCCGCCGAGTTTGGAACCGTCGGAGCTGAAATTGTTGCTGCCGGCGATTGAACCAGGGCCGTCGCCTTTGAAGTCGGCCGTGACGGAACCTGTAACGGAAATCGTCGTTCCGAAATCTGTCTCATCAACAGTCTTCTCATCGGATGTGATGGTTGGAACTGTATCGAGATCGGTCACTGTGATCGACAGTGTCGTGTAGTCTTTATCGCCGTCACCGTCGCGCATTGTGTAGGTAAATACGTCCGTGCCGAGCGCCGTGTTGTTCGATGTATATGTGTATGAACCGTCAGCCGCGATACCAAGCGTACCGTGCAGGCCGGCGATGGATGTCGTGCCGGCTGTCGCAACTGCAACTGTCGTGCCGCCGAACGCGATATCGACAACGGCAGGCGTTGTCGTGTCAAAGCCGACATGATCGTTCGTGAGAACATTGCCGGTTACTGTGAGCGGTGCGGAACCGACTGTTGCGCCGTCGGCGACTGCGACTGGCGCGTCATCGATAACGTTGACAAGAATGTCTGCATTGGCTGTGTCGCCGTCGCCGTCTGTTGCGCGAACGCCGAAATAGAGCTGGATGACATCGTTTGCGTCCGACTGATCAGCGTGATCGAGCGAAGCGTATTGAACGAATGTGTAAGCGCCGGTTTGCTGGTCGAGTGTCAGCGTGAAGATGACCTGATCGCCGACTTTACCTGTGTAAACGCCGTTAAGCTCGGTCACGGCAACTGCTGCGCCATGTGAAGTCAGCGCGCCGCCTGCGAGCGAACCCGCAGCCGAGAACAGACCTGTCGAAGCGTAAGGATTGATAACAGCCGCGCCGTCATTGCCGAAATCGATATTGATCTGGCCGGAAACGCTGTGAGATGGACCTGTCTCATCGACGGACACGCCGCCATTGAGTTTCAGCGGGCTGTGATCCCGCTCGGTATTGTCGCCGATCGGGCCGTTGCGGAAATCAGGAATTTTGTAGTTGAGAGCTGTCGGGCCGATGGCACCGATCGCGCGAAGACCGTTCAGGTTGACGGAGCTTGGCTCGCTCGCGAAACCGTAACCGCCACGACCGCCGGAGAGACCGCCTGCGTTACCTGCGGCTGGCTCGATATCGGCGACTGCGTCGTTACCTGCAGCCGGTTCTACGTTCGCGATTTTCTTGGCCGCATGTTTTGCATGGCCTTCGGAATGGGCTTCATCGCCTGCAGCAGGCTCGATGGCCAGCGCTTCGGAAGATTTCGTTGTTGTTTCCGCCTTGGCTTGCTGTTCGCCGGCAACTGTCTGTGCGTATGACGGGGTTTCGACCAGTTTGCAGGAAGTAAGCAGGGCTGTTGAGTCAACGACTGCGCCGTCAGCCAGCGTCAGGGCTGGAGGCAGTTCGGAGTTCATGGCTGTGAAGTAGTTTTTGAGAACCAGTACGCCACCGTCTTTAAAGGTGATGATCAGGTTCTGGCCGGCCTGAGCTGCGCTCGCGGCGTGATCCATCGCGAAGCCCATTTTATATTCATGGCCTGACTCGATGTTTTTCTCGACGATTTGTCCGGCGTTCGGCTCGTTAAGCGTGACGAGGTCGTTACCGGCTGCGTTTTTCTCCATGAAGCTGACAGGACCTTTTGCCAATTGGCTGTTCAGTTCTTCTGGATAGATGATTGTGTTGTCTGAAAGCTGGATGATCGTATCGCGGCCACATGATTGGGCGGAATTGACGAGTTCCTGGAAGTTCTCGATCTCGACTTTGGAGCCATCGCGGAACATGACTTCAAGTTGATGACCGTGCGTCAGGTGCATCTCGGCAATGCTGTCTTGTGGGAAAGACATTGAATTGACTTGGCCTGGTTGAAGTTTAACCGGCAGGTCGAATACTTTGCTTGCATTGGTTTCGATTGAAGTTGTGTCTTTTGGCATTGGTCGCTCACTCCGCTATTTAGCTTTAACTGTAAAAGCTCCTGGTCTTTCAGGGGCCACTGTTTATCAGAAATTTTCTTGGATCGCACTCTGTTTTATAGGGAAACTGTATTTTATGTCAACTAATTATTTTTAAGTATCTGTTAACTTTTAAGGCATGTTTTATGCTAAGTTACTGATATAATATAGTTTACATAATTATAATAGTCTTAAGGATTGGTTTAACTTTATTAACCTTTGATCAACCCTCCTACCAGTACGTATTTGGTCTCCATGAACTCATCGAGGCTCTCCGGGCCCCCTTCCCGGCCAAGGCCGGACTGTTTATAGCCCCCGAACGGGATCGAGGCCGAGGTCAGGAATGGCTCGTTTATGGCAACCATCCCGTATTCCAGCCCTTTGGACACCCGGAAGGACTGGCTGAGATCGTTTGTGTAGAAATAGGCGGCCAGGCCGTAAATCGTGTCGTTGGCAAGGCGAAGCGCCTCTTCTTCGGTTTTGAACTTATATATAGGCGCGACGGGGCCGAAGATTTCATCGCTGAAAGCTTTCATGTCTTTTGTCATCGCGGTGAGAAGCGTCGGCGCGTAAAAAAGGTCGCCCGCTTTGTCGCGCGCGCCGCCCGCGAGAAGTTTCGCGCCTTTCGTTTGCGCATCCTGCACCAGCGCATCGACCTTCTTAAATCCGTCCTCGTTGATCAGCGGCCCCATCGTCACGTTTGCGTCCGCGCCGTTGCCGATTTTGAATTCGGCGATTTTCATTTTCAATGCTTCGACGAACCGATCGTGAATTCCTTCCTGCACGAAAATGCGGTTGGCGCAGATACAGGTCTGGCCCGCATTGCGGAATTTGCACAGTATCGCGCCCTCGACGGCGCGCTCGAGGTCCGCAGAATCGAAAACGATAAACGGCGCATTGCCGCCAAGCTCCAGCGATACTTTTTTGATTGTACCCGCAGCCTGTTGCATCAACTGCCGCCCCACGGAAGTCGAGCCGGTGAAAGAGATTTTCCTGATATCTTCATGCGTCGTCAGTATCTCGCCGACTTTCGCGGCTCCGTCTTTGCCGCAGGTGACGATGTTAAAAACGCCCTTCGGGAATCCCGCCTTCTCGGCGAGCGCCGCAAGCGCCAGCGCCGAGAGTGGCGTATCCTGTGCGGGCTTCAAAACGACCGTGCAACCGGCGGCGAGCGCGGGCGCGACCTTGCGCGTAATCATCGAGTGCGGAAAATTCCACGGCGTAATCGCCGCCATCACGCCGATCGCTTCGCGGTAGGTCAAAATCTGCGTGCCCGGCTTGAAGGCGGGGATCGTGTCGCCGTAAGTACGCTTGGCTTCTTCCGCCGACCATTCGACAGATTCTGCATTGCCAATCTCGGCGAGCGACTCTTTCAGCGGCTTGCCCTGCTCGCGCGTTAGCAATGCGGCGAGCGCATCCTTGTTCTCGATGATGAGCTGCTTCCATTTATGCAGGATCGCCGCGCGCTCCTGCGCCAGCATGGATTTCCATAGTGGGAACGCTGTCGCGGCGGCCTCAATCGCCACAAGCGTTTCCGCTTCTCCGCATTCGCTGACATCTGCGATTTTTTCAAGAGTTGCCGGATTAAGAACGGGAAATGTCCGGGCTGTCTTTACCCATTCACCGTTGATAAACGCATCTGACTTAAAGAGTTCCATAAATTCCACCTACAACAAGAAACGGGAAACGGGGAATTTCGTTCCCCGTCCTTTTTCATTTATCCGAAAATTATTTCGGCAGGACGTTGGGGAGAGTCTTCTTCTTGCTCTCTTTACCGCGCACGATGATATTGATCGCCTCAACCCCGAAAGAAAACGCCATCGCGAAATAGAGATAGCCTTTTGGAATCTCGATATGGAATCCTTCAGCGATCAGCGCCATCCCGATCAGGAGCATATAAGACAGCGCCAGAACCTTGACGGTCGGATGTTTCGCGATGAAATCGCTGACCCAGTTGACCGCCAGCACCATAAACAAAACCGCCACAATAATGGCTAAAATCATGACTTCGCGATGCTCAGCCACGCCGACAGCCGTTAAAACGCTGTCAAATGAGAAGACGATATCCATGAGGACGATCTGGCCGATCACAAGGCCGAGCGACGAGAATTTCACGCCGGCACCTGATGCTTCTTCATCGCCTTCGATTTTGTGGTGGATCTCGGTCGTGCCTTTGGCGAGCAGGAACATGCCGCCGATAATCAGGATGATATCGCGCCATGAAATATCCTTGTCGAAGACGGTGAGCAGCGGAGTCGTCAGATGCACCAGCGCAAAAATGAGAGACAGCAGGATAATACGTGTGACGAGCGCGATCAGCAGCCCGACCTTGCGCGCCATCTTGCGTTTATGCGGCGGCAGCTTCTCGGAGAGGATGGAAATCAGGATCAGATTGTCGATGCCGAGCACGATCTCAAGGACGACCAACGTGATAAAACTCGCCCATACTGCCGGATCAAGTAACATTTCCATTTTTCTACACTGCCCCTGATTGATTTAACGCTTCACAGTCATAAAATATATTGCGCAGCAGATAAAGGATTAATCGGCATGAAGACGACGGGAAATGACTTTGTACGCAACTGGTGGCCGGCCCCCGCCTGGATCGCCTTCTTTCTGATTGTGGCAGGCATTATCGGCGATGTGACGCGCGCGCAAATTCCTCTCTGGTATCGCGACCTTGTAAAACCCGCACTCAACCCTCCCGATTTTGTTTTTCCCGTCGTCTGGACCGCGCTTTATATCATGATCGCGATTGTGGGTTATCGTATGTGGCGGCTACGTGGACTCTATGGCGGCAAATGCCTGAATACCTTGTTTGCATTACAGACTCTGATGAACTGGGCATGGAGCTATTTATTTTTCTACTACCATCTGCTCGGATTTTCTTTCGCATGGATCGTCGGGCTTGATATCGCGGTGGCCGCACTGATTTTCATGACACGCAAAAAAGATCGCACATCGGCGCTGCTTCTTACGCCCTATTTTGTCTGGATCTGTTTCGCGTCATACCTGAATTTCATGATATGGCAGCTGAATTAACAAATGATTCGCTGCCGATTCGCAGAGATTCGACAAAGTTTTGTCAGAATACCTTTAAAATCAGCATTTTTTCTGCTTGGGGATAGTCTGTGTATAAAATAGTGCGCGGGTCGGAAACAAAAAATCAAACCAGCGACTTAAAGAAAAACAGCAAAGACTAATCAGCGCAGCGCACGAAAATTATTTTCAAAAAAATTTCATTTTTGACTCGACTCGCTTTTGAAAACGGGTCACCCTGAATTTGTCAGAGAGAACTTGGTTCTTCTAACGAAGAACGGTTTTTCGGGAAAGATGCCTTTCGGGGACCTTCTTGAAATTCATTTTCAAAGACACCGGGAGCGGATGGTACCCGTTCCCAGGTTTTATGTCTTGGACCAGCTGCTGGTCGTTTTGGAAAGCTTGCTTTTTGAAACCGCATAAAGCCCAAAAGAAATGGGAGCAAGAACCCCGCCGGATAACCTGAACCCGTCGTCGTGGACGAAAAAACATTTGAACAACAGGTTAAGAAAATATCCGGTTCCGTAAAGGACGATGAAAAGGGAAGGCCTTGCGCTGATCATTTCTTGAACTGGCAGACCGTTGCAACGGATCTGACCGCGTGGATTGTCACCACGATAAATATTGCAGGTGCGGATTTCGCCTGCAGGCCATGGGAAACAACACGGGCTTAGCGGCCCCGGTTTCCCGGACGCTGATTGCAGCAGACCCCTGTGGTTTACAACCAAAAGTTGTAATTATTCGCAGGAGCCTTATAATACCAACCGGATCCCGGTCCTATCCTTATACTACTCGGACAAACCGAGCGGCTTGAGGGTGAGGTACCGGGATCTTTTTTTGTGCGCATTTTATCGGCAGCACCTTATTCAAGAACATTCTAATAAACAGAAAACGCTTTTTGATTTCATCCGTATTCAGTATAGCGTTAAGCAGCAACTAAATTTCAACACTGCTTAATTCATACGCGATGCCTCTCGATTTAAAAGATATCTCCATACTCGTTGTCGAAGACACCGTACCCATGCAGAAACTGCTCGTCTCGGTCCTGATGAGTCTCGGCTTCAAAAAGCCTTATGTCGCAAGCGACGGAGCCGAAGGCTACAGTCTTTTCCAAAGATATAATCCCGATATCGTCATCTCCGACTGGCTGATGACCCCGGTCGACGGGCTCGACCTGACGCGCAAGATCCGCGGTCACCTTTCCTCTCCGAACAAGCTCGCGCCGATTATTCTCATTACCGGTTACAGTTCATTACCGCGCGTGCAGGAAGCCCGTGACGCGGGCGTGACGGAATTCCTGGTGAAACCGTTCAAGGCCGCCGATGTGGCGAAACGCCTGTCTTACGTTATTAACAATCCGCGCGATTTTATTTCGGTGCGCGAATTCTTTGGTCCCGATCGCCGCCGCAAGAAAAGCGATACCTATAGCGGCCCTAAACGCCGCTCGGGCGAACGCGCGAAAAGCGACAGCGACTGGACCGTAACTTTTTAAGGACATAAATGCAGCCATCCGTAAAAGTCATCAAAGCGTCGAAATCCCTGCAGGTCAAAGCAGGAAAAGGCGAAATTTCCGAAGAAGCCATCCAGCGCGCGGAAGAGACCATCGAAAAGAACGACGAAGATTTTATCTCGATCGCCGATGGGTTTTTGCTGCGTTTGGCCGACGGTATCGATCGTGCCCGCAATGGAGGCGGCACGAAAGCGGAGCTGATCGCCGGTATGACAAAGCCTGTCATGGAGCTAAAGGCCAACGCCGCCATGTTCAAATACGATCTCGTCACCAGTCTCGCGGCGATCATGCTCGATTTTCTTGAGACGATCGAATATCTCGATGATACGGTTGTTGAAATCGTCGCCGCGCATCACAAGACGCTGACCGCTATCGTTCATAAGAAAATGAAAGGCGACGGCGGGCAAATGGGCCCGGTCCTGCAAAAGGAACTCGCCGGTGTCTGCGCGCGTTACCTCGCGCAGAAGAAAGCTTAGTGCTCGAGATAATAGCGTGAATCTGCGGCCTTTACCGGCCAGGCCCGCTTTTGATCCACCCAGACACCATTTTCAGAGACAGCGCCATTCAGCCAGGCTTTTGTAACCTGCAACGCATAAATTTTTCGTGGGCAATCCGGTTTGATTAAATCATTAAAGACGAGCGTGTTTCCTTTTTCGCATAAAAGTTTTAACGCGTACTCTTTCTCGTTTCCTTCGGGATACACATTGTCATGATCGCGTACAATGCGCGCATGACCGTTAAAATAAAATCCGATCCCCGTACCCTGTTCGGCATGGCTGTCGAAAATGACGGCGGATGTTTTGGGATTTCTTTCGATATTGATACTATGCTGCGCTTCAATAGCGGATAACCAGTAAAAAACAAGATTGCGGCCTTGCGCAAAAAAGACAGGCGAAGCGTGAGGCCCCGCCTCTCCAGCCGTGCTTAAAACCATATAGTTCGCATTATCGACTAAGTCGCTTACAGCATCTTTTCCCGGAAAATCGTCCATAACGTGGTTTTACACTAAATAGTTATGAAAATCAAGCTTTTCACTAAACTCCCTTCCTACCCTGTCATCCTGAGCGAACGCGAAGGATGACAATACACACACCGGCCGCGCCGTGATCGCTGTGCCCGTTGTGGTAAAAAAAGCAAAACTCACAAAAAAACAGGCGGTGAAAACTCCACCGCCCGCTCTTAATCCATCCAACTGTCTGCGCTGATTATTTCGGCTCGGGAAGCTTCTGCGTAAAGACGCGATTTTGCGAAACAACTTGACATAACAGGAATTTAATCCTATAATGGAATGTCTCTTATATATAGAGACAGCCGGTGCTTCCGGATTCCCCAAGGATTAGGCCCCGGAGGGGAAGAAACTCATATTCCTTCTTCTCTTGTCATCCCGGACTTGATCCGGGATCCAGA